>JBBIOW010000001.1:0-2768 GCA_037443165.1 Nitrospiraceae bacterium
CGAGCTTGACGTTCTCGAGGCTGATGCCCAGGTCCTCGAAGAGGGCCCGGCCGCCGGTCAGGATCGCGATGTCCTCCAGCATGGCCTTGCGGCGATCACCGAAGCCCGGCGCCTTGACCGCCACGACGCTCAGGGTGCCGCGCAACTTGTTCACCACCAGGGTGGCCAGCGCTTCGCCCTCGACGTCTTCGGCAATGATCAGCAACGGTTTGCCGACCTTGACGATCTCTTCCAGCAGCGGCAACAGATCCTTCATCGAGCTGATCTTTTTTTCGTGGACCAGGATATAAGGATCTTCGAGGACGGCTTCCATGCGCTCGGCGTTGGTGACAAAATAGGGCGAAATGTATCCCCGATCGAATTGCATGCCTTCCACCACATCCAACGTCGTCGAGAGGCTCTTCCCTTCTTCGACCGTGATAACCCCGTCCTTGCCGACCTTCTCCATCGCCTCGGCAATGAGGTCGCCGATCGTCCGATCATTGTTCGCGGAGATAGTCCCGATCTGGGCGATTTCTTTCTTGCCCTGGCACGGCTTGCTGATCCGTTTCAGTTCGGCCACCACGGTCTCGACGGCGCGATCGATGCCGCGCTTGAGATCCATCGCCGACGCCCCGGCAGCCAGATTCTTCACGCCCTCGCGGAAGATTGCCTCAGCCAGCACGGTCGCCGTAGTCGTCCCGTCGCCGGCGGCGTCGCTGGTCTTGCTGGCCACCTCGCGAACCAGTTGCGCGCCCATGTTTTCATAAGGGTCGGGCAGTTCGATTTCTTTCGCAACCGTGACCCCGTCTTTGGTGATAGTTGGGCTGCCCCATTTTTTGTCGAGAATCGCATTGCGGCCTTTCGGCCCCAATGTCGCTTTCACAGCCGTTGAAAGCTGACGCACTCCGCGCAGAATCGCGGCGCGTGCGGACGCCCCGTACAACAAGCGTTTCGCTGCCATATTGACTCCTCCCTGCCTTCATGCTTCGTTTCGCTCACGTCAGTGCGCGAGCAACACGTCTGTGACAACCTATAGTCAGTAAGAGAACTCGGAACGTTGAGGCTTCAACACGCCACAGGAGGCGGGCGTCCGGCAAACACACGAAGCCTGCCTCCTGTGACATCACGGCGTCAGCTTCGGCGTTCCGGCTGAGGCTGAGTCCCCCATCCGCGGTCCCTCAGAGCCTGGTAGACCCCGATAAAGCCCGCGATCAGCATGACGGCACCGACGGCGATGTCGTTCTGCATCGCGACCGTCGTGTCCTTATAACCGAGTAGAAAGGGAGCCGCGATCAGCCAGAGTGCCACGACGCTCAGTAGCCAGGGCAGATAAGTCATCGGCGCATCACCTCCTTTCGTGTTTCAGGTACTCAGGGCAACAGCCCACACCGGACAAGACGCTCGAGTGCGCCTTGCTTTCCTTCAGCTCTGGACTGGAATCTTCCGAATTCTGTGTCTTGCTTCCTCCGTTCGCGGAATGCGAACGGTCAGAACGCCATGGCGACACGTCGCTTTCGCCGCGGCCGTGTCGAGCCCACTCGGCAACGCCACCGTTCTGGTGAACGCACCGTAGCGCCGCTGCGTCCAGCCGCCATTGGAGTGTTCTTCGCGCCGCTCATAGCGGATATGCAAGGCGCCGTCGCGCACGGTCACATCCAGCTCACGCGGCTCGATCCCCGGCACTTCGGCGCGGACGATCACCTCGTCTTCCGTTTCTTCCATATCGAGGTCGGTAGACCAACCCCTTGTCGACGACCACTCCTGATCGAACGGCGCCAGGAAGAATCGATCGAACAGCCGGTTGATATCATCTCGTAGCGTCATCACCTCATGGGGCTCGACAGACTTTTGCCGCCATGGAATGAGTTCTCTCAGTTTCGACACCAATTGCATACTCATCCCTCCTTTTTGCACGTGTGCAGGCCCACACGCCGGGAATTGCACGAACGTCTGTCGGCGGCACAGCGTTAACTCGAGGCGCCCGCTTCATTGGCTTCGGGCGGTCGCGCGGTCTGCGCGGACGCTCTCTGCCGATCCGGCAGCGGAATCGGGACGCTCATCTGTTTTTGCTGAATTTGCGCTTCAACGGCCTGATCGCGGGCCTGTTCGAGCGACAAATCAGTCATGGTCAGCACAAGCTCGAATTGTTCGCGGCCATCCGTCAACTTTCGCACTTCGGCCAACATGATCCGCGTCGCGTCGTCCTTCCATACGGTCTTCCTCGCCGAGAAAATGTCCCGACTCAGATCGTAGTCCTCCATGTTTTCGGCCACGGGACGCCCGTAGACCTGCTTCAGACGATCCAGCAGACCGTCGTAGCCTCGTGGCACCCGGTCAGGCCGATAAGAAATCGCCTGCTCGTACAGAACGCCGCGATAAAACCGATACACCACGCGATGAATGTACGGATCCGGCGACGGCACTGTGACCGTGTTGGTTTGCCGGCTGTTGGACGGGAGAACGGTCTTCGAAATCTGAGGATCAGTCCTGGCCAGTTCGGCCATGGCCATCCCTAAGCGGGCACCCTGAAACGACCTCGGCAGTATGGACTCCGTCCGACTTTGTTCTACAGCCGACACCTGGGTGACTCCGAATGCCAGCATCAGAGCCGACATGCTCGCAGCCATCCAAATTGAACAAAACCGCTGCCGATCCATCACCGATATCCTCCAGAACGGCGGACGCGTCTCCTCATCACGACCACCGAAAGCGCGGCCGCGACAGGTGCTCGCACCACTGGAATATTCTGGCCTTCCACTGACGATCCCCCCGCATGATCATCGTTC
>JBBIOW010000001.1:2778-63979 GCA_037443165.1 Nitrospiraceae bacterium
AATCCGCGCCGGCATTCACGGTTTAGATTGCGACACCGGGCAGATGTTGTTTGATCAGAGTCAAAATCCGTTCGACATCTTCCGGACGAAAATATCCCTTCCTGACCGATCTGTGGAGCAGATCTAAAGCCTGTTTGGCGTTGTGCTCCGCGGCAAACCGATCTTCGCGCTGAGCCGCCTTGCCAGCTTCGTGCAAAAAATAACCGATGTCGTGAATATGGCGATGGATCGACGCTTGTCGACCATGCCAAACCCCACCGTTCAGCGCCGACTGGGCGAGCGCTTCTTCCACCTGTCGGATCCAATCGCCGCCTAGGTTATAGACGTCCTGGGCCGCCTGCAGCGGTGAGACCGCAACCCACCCTGCCGCCGCAGCCAACAATCCGATCACGACTAGCCCGATCCCCGGCTTTGTCACGGTCGCCTCTTGTGAAAATGTGATGAAGCGCCGGCGCCGGTTTTGACGGACTTCACCTTGGCGCCGGCGCGAGGAAAACTGAACCGACCGCCTTTACTGCCCCTCGATCATGATGCGGCGAGGTTTCGCTTCCTCGTACTTCGGGAACATAATGGTGAGTACTCCCTGCTTGTACGAGGCGGTGGACTTGCTATGGTCCACATAGGAAGGCAGTCGGAACGAGCAAGAAAAGGGCCCGTGCGGGAACTCATGCGCGTACCACGTCACGTCTCCCGAGGGCTCGCTCTTCCGCTCTCCTTTGATCCACAGCAACTTATCCTCCACCTGTACATCGATCTGGCTGGGCTCCATTCCGGGTAGAGCGACCTGCACATAGAAGCCGTTTGCATCTTCATAGACGTTGCAGTCCGGCTCCCATGCCGACCGCCAGCCACTCACGGCGCGGATCGCCTCGTCAAAGAGCCGATCGATTTGGGCATCAAACGACGTGTCCCGGAACAAAGCAGGAAGTTGAGCGGCCCAAGTCATACCGATCCCTCCTTTCTAGGAACTGTGGGTAATCTGAATCAGAGATTGTGACGGATAGGCCCGGAAAGAACCAGAGGAAGGGAGCTGACGAAAGCGCCATCCCGAATGCGGGCCCTTCACCGAACCCATCCGGCACAGCCTGCCAACTCGCTAGTGCAGATAACACCGAATCGGCGGCCGTCAAGAGGATACCGGCCGCCGACAGCTTGAGGTATGACTATGATTGTTTACGCCGCCTCACGATGCCCTTGAGCCGGCGCCCCCGCTTCGCGCTGAACCTCCACGGTGGACACGGTGGTGGACTGGGACGATAAAGTCCAAAGGCCCATCGCCAACACGGCGGCTGCTCCCATCAACGCCAACGAAGCATCGATCACGGAACTCATATCCATCATCGTGCTCACCTCCTTTCGGACTCGTTTCCAAAGACGAAGGCGCCCCAGGCACCCTCGCTCAGGCGACCTTCACCTCAATGGCCTTCGGCTTCGCCTTCTCCGACTTCGGCACGTGCAGGGACAGCAACCCGTCCTTGAATTCCGCGGACACTTTGCTGTCATCCGCAGAGTCAGGGAGGGTAAAACTCCGCATGAACGTCCCGTACGACCGCTCGATGCGATGATATTTTCGGCCCTTTTCCTCCTTTTCTTGCTTGCGCTCGCCTTGGATCGTCAAGACGCCTTCTTGTAGCGTGACCTTAATGTCTTCCTTTTTTACACCGGGCAATTCGGCTTTGATGAGATACTCGCCTTCGGACTCGCTAATGTCCACAGCCGGGACCCAGTCGGCGACGGTCAACGCTTCCTTGCCGTCATCTCGGCGGGACGCCGGTCGACCGAAGACGCGATTGAGGCGATCCGACAACTCTTCGAGTTCGCGAAAAGGATCCCAACGTGTGAGAGTGCTCATATCGTTTCCTCCTTTCATTCTCCTTTTTGTTTCTCTGTGGCGTGAAGAATGCGTCATCGACAACTGCCCAGGAACGGTTCTGTTCCTTCAGCGCGGAAGCTTGAGCGGCGAACCATTGAAGCGCGGCGTGACCACCGCCTTCACCTTTTGTCTCACATCCGGCTGTTCTTCTCGCAAAGCAACAGCCGTCGGGCGAGACGAGAGGAGGATAGGCTCCCTAGGCTGCCTGACGCTGATCCTTCTCCGCAGTCGCATCCTCCACTTTCCTCTTCTCCTGCGACCGCGACGAGAAGCAGGACGCGCCCATGACGATCACCGTCACCAGGACAAGAAACCCGATCGTGCTGTCCATGATGAATCCTAGGGCGTTCCCGCTCATGTTCACGTCACCTCCCCTCTTCAATCGATCATCGATGACGATCGAGGTCGCCGCTTTCCCGGCTGCGCAGCAAAAGGCACCGAACCCGTCCGTCAGGCGGCCGGCTTCACCGGAACCATGTTGTTGATGAACACGATGATCGGGTTTATTTCGTCTCGCGAGTAATAGTGTTTCCGCACGCCGACTTCCAGCACCTCGATTGCTTCACGCACAAGCTCGGAAGCCAGCGTTTCGTTTTTATCATTGTAGGCTCTGGCAGCTCGATCGAGCAGACGAAGCACGGAGGCTTGAGGCATCCGAGGATCGTTGAGAAACACCGCCCGATATTCCTTTTTGTTTAACTCTTGCTCAATCTGTTTAACCCACTGCGCCTGGTAGGACTCGTCTCCGGCGACCCAGCCGATCCAATCAGCAGCCCAGGCGCTCGAAGAGCTAACCAGCGGCGCGGCAGTCAGCAAAGACAGTCCGCACATCACCACGACCGCCTGAATCGTTTTCACCATAGACATCCCTCCTTCTGTTTGAAAGTTTCCCATGCTCCGGTGAATGGCCCTGATGCAGGGGAGCATGTACATGGTGCATAGGTAGGAATAAATACCGCAGGATGAGAGTCAAGTGGGATCGGCTTGGTCCGGATCACGCAGATCGCCGGCACGGCCCGTTGACAACGCAAGCGGAGATGTTAATCCAACCATCATTCATACTGATCCACACCGTTCGCGCAGGCCGGACGACAATGCTGGCTCGCTGGTCCGACTGACATACACGGTCTGGATTGTGCCGGATTCGTCGAAATGAACGAGTCAGAAGGCTGGGGAACCAAGGAACAGATGCCGAGCTCAATGAAATAAAAAATGGCTCATTCGGATCCTGTGTGGGTACACCGTTGTCATCCGGGGTTCGTGACCTCTGCTGGTTCTGACAGGGGGCCGGGTCGGCCTGCGCTGCTCAGACGCTCCGGCGCGACCGCGCTCAGCGGGCCTCGCCTGGTTTGCGGAACTTGCTGGCTTCTGCGCGATGCGCGAACCCAGCGGCGCACAGTCCTCGGCCTGCGCTGCGCGCACCGTCGCTGCCCGCTCAGTCGCGGTGCCCGGGTACCCGTTGCTCTCGGTTGCACGGGTGAACCACGATTCGCGACGCAGCCCGACCCAGCCCCCTGGTTGAACCCATACAATTTCCGGAAGAGCCTAAAGAATGAGAAATTGTGCCTAATCTCAACAAGAGGACAAGAGGAGGTGTAGAGACCATGTTTCGGATTCCTCGAACTCTCATGATCGCCGGTCTTTTCAGCGTCGCACTCGGCCTCGCGGGTTTTCGCGGGGACATGACGCAATTGAATGACCAGCAGATCGAAGCAGCGATCCGACAGCGGTTGGCCATGGATGGCCGTCTCGATGCCAAAAGCATTTTGGTGAAAGTGGAGCAAGGAGGGGTGACACTCAGCGGGACCGTGATGAACTTGGACGACAAATTGTTGGCGGAAGCTCTCGTGAGCGGCACGATGGTCGGCATCAGATCGTTGAAGAACGAGATCGCGGTGGTTCGGCCCTCGACGAAAGACGATGAGATCCGTAAAGCGGTTGAGACCGCACTACGGTCGGTGCCGGTGCTGCACGAGAGCAAGTTGAACAGGATCACGGTGCTCGTCCATGAAGGCGACGTGGTGCTCAAAGGCACGGTGGAGAAGCCGTTGCACCGCCGCGTGGCGCAGAAGGCCGCGGAAGCTGTTCGCGGCGTCGTCTCGGTTGCGAACCTGCTGAAAGTGGTCGGCAAGCCGCGGCCGGATCACGAGATCGAGAAGGATGTGGTGACGTACCTCGAGTGGGCCCCCTACGCGGACTCGGAGCGGATCGAATACAAAGTCGAAGACGGGATAGTGAAGCTCACAGGCACAGTGAATCATCTCGCTGACAAGTACGCGCTCGTCAATGACATCGAAAAAATTCAGGGAGTGATCGGGGTAGATGTCTCCCAGATCACGGTGACCAAAGCTCAACAGAAGAAGGGCTGAGCAGAGAGGGGTATGGAGGAGAAGATTCGACGATCTTGGTATCCCGGAGGTTCGCCAAGAGAATCGACCCTTGAATGTGCCCCGACAGAGTGCGGGTTGACTTTTTCATGCATGATCTTATTCAGCACATCGGACCCGCGGCGAACAGTGATCGCCGTGAGAGCCGAGCCTATCGCGGGTCATTGTTCACCATCAACCGTTAACCCCTAACCATGGAAAGGAGGGACATATGACACTCATGAACATGAAAACGATCGTCGCTGTCATGTGCGCGCTGTCCCTGCTCAGTGGCGGGGTGGCGCTGGTGCCGCCGGCAGTCAATGCCGCGCCGTGGATCTCGCCGACCGACTCGCACGCTGCATCCTGGGTGAAGGAGATTGAGCAGGAGATCATGAAGAAGGAATACCTGTCGGTATTCCTCAACGACCCGCGGACGCCGCAGGTGTCCGTGCTCAAGCTCCTGAACCGGGCGGCGGCGGCCTATGAAGCCAACAATGCGCCGTTGGCCGACCAGTTCGTCCGCGAGGCAGTCGGCGTGTTGGAGCAAGGCGTCCGGAACAACTACTACACGCAGGCGGACATCGAGCCGATCATGAACTTCATTAAGCACCATGTACCGGTGAAGCTGAGCTGATGGATGAGAAGAAGAACGCGGGACCGGGCGTGGGCTGGGCCGCGCCCGGTCCGGCGATCGTAAAGAAAGGAGGAAGAGAGCTATGTATGCCGTTGCCGCATTGATTGGTCTGATGGTGCTGACGTGGGCCGCTGCCGTCTGGGCAACGTATGTCGAAGACGAGCGGGCGGATACCGAAACGGCGGCCGGTCATCGTCTGCTCAGAAAATCCGCTTGAACGATATGTCGAGCGGGGGATCGTATGCGCGGTCGGAGTCGATTCGTTTGCTGTGCCGGTACCGGCTTTCTTGCCTCCGCAGCCTTGGCACTTCCTCTAGATGCCACACCTAGATGCCACACCGGCGAGGGCCGAGTTTCGCTTCGGCGCCGTCGAAAGAGAAAGACTTCGTCGCCCGCGAGGAAGGAGATCGGAGAGATGTCTGAACTTCTGGCGATCGGCGCGATGGGAGGCTTGATTCTAGTCGTCGCCATCGCGATTTGGCGTTTTCTCCTGCTGTTCGAATAGCGAGCCGTTATGGAAGAAGGTAGCTTGTACTGGGACAGTTATGCCGAGTTCTTGGCCCGTCATGCCGAGGCAACCGGCTACGATTTCGGCCGAGCCCCGGCAGGAAACGTTCCTCCGCCGACGGTAAAGTTCCCCAGGCCCCTGCGCTGGTGGTCGCTGGACCGGCCCAAGCGTCTGGCGGAGATCCTCGCCTTGCGTGACCGGCTGCAGACGGAGATCCTCGCGCTCCGAACGCATCGTTTCTCAGCGCCGTCGGAGGTTTGGGCTCCGGCCACGCAGCCCCCCGAACCAAGCGCCGTCTCGTTTTCCGGAAGTGAGCGACTGCTGGCCGTCCTCAACAAGGATATGGCTATGAAGGAGGCGGCCTAAAGCTGATGCGGCTCCGTCGGACCGGAGGCTAGCGATGTTCGATGGGGATGTAGGGCCGGTTATGCTCTCCCGCGTAGATCTGGTCGGGGCGAAACAGCTTGTTCTCTCGGAGTTGCTCCAACCAATGGGCCAGCCAGCCCGCCACCCGTGCGATGGCGAATACCGGTGTGAAGAGGTCCACCTCGATTCCCATCTTGTCGTAGATGATGCCGGAGTAGAAGTCCACGTTGGGATACACGCCTTTCCCCTTAAAGACCTGTTCCGCCACCCGCTCCATTTCCACCGCGACCGCGTAGAGCGGCGACATGCCGCATTCTTTGAACAGGCGTTCGCATAACCCTTGTAGAATGATGGCTCTGGGGTCCTTGACCTTGTACACCCGGTGGCCGAAGCCCATGACTTTTTCCTTCTTCGCCAGCTTGGCGTCGATATAGGAGCGGACCCTGGAGGGATCGCCGATCTCCCGCAACATCTGGACGACCTCTTCGTTGGCACCGCCGTGCAAGGGGCCTTTCAGCGCGCCGATCGACGAGGCCACCACCGTATAGGGGTCGGCCAAGGTGGAGGCGGTGACCATGCCGGTGAACGTGGACGCGTTCATCGTATGCTCGGCGTGCAGGATCAGACAATCGTCCAGGATTTCGGTCCAGAGCGGGCTGGGCACCTTTTCCGTCAGCATATAGAGAAAATTCTCGGCGAAGCCGAGATCGTCGCGCGGAGGAATATAATCGTCCCCTCGGCGCAAACGCGCCCAGGCGGCGACAATCGTCGGTAGCTTCGCGATCAACCGCACCGCCGACCAGTAATTGTTTTCGATATCCTTGACGTTCCGGCCGGGATAGAACATACCCAGCGCCGCCACGGCCGCCTGCAGCACGTCCATCGGGTGGCCGTGTTCCGGCAGGCATTTCATCAAGTCCACGATCCGGAACTTGATCCGACGATGAAGCGTGATGTCTTCGCTCCACTGCCGCATTTGCGCCTGGGTCGGCAGGTGGCCGAAGAGCAGCAAATAAGCGGTTTCCAGGAACGAAGACTTGGCGCACAGCTCTTCAACCCGGATTCCGCGATACTCCAGGACGCCCCGCTGTCCATCTACATCGCTGATCGAAGACTTGGCCGCGGGAACGCCGGCCAGGCCCGGCATGAAATCGTGCGGCATCGGGTCCTCCTTGTGGCGAAACGCTCGACGGCGTGCTCGGCGAATCAAGCTTCGCCGAGCTGTCCCGATTCTGTCGCGATCCGCAACCCGCGCACCGGATTCTAGGGGTGCGAATGTCCGGCGTCAAGGAAACTCCATGCCTTGAATTGCCCGCCTCCGCTTGGCATACTGAATCGAGGCGTCGCCGATGTGGAGAGAACACACTCTATGTACGGTTTTCTGAGGACCATGATCGCGTTCGGAGCGCTGGCGCTGCTCGCGGGCGTGCTGACGCTCTGGCGCCAGTATGAACGGCCGGTTTCGTCGAGCGCGCCGTTATCGGGGGTGTCAGATCCGACGAAAGTGGTCGGATCGAGCGCACTTAGCCACGGTGGGCCGACCGGACTGTCGACGACGCTTGCTTCTCCCTCTCAGGAGATGCTTCCCATTCGTCCGGGACAGCGCGTGACGTTGATTGAGCCTCCGCCGACTGAGACGGAGGCCGACCGATTCGCCGAACCGGTGTCCGTTCACTCGGACGTGGGTCCGGCCGCAAGACGGTCCGCCACCGAAGTGATCGTGACAAACGTCGAGACGCGTCCGGCTCCCAACGGCCGCGTTGAACAGTTTTTCCAGGTCCGGTTTCCCGACGGCAGGTCGGCGTGGGTACACAAAAATGTGCTCCGCGTGCCCGCGCCGGGAGATGACCTTGCCTACACGGAGAGGTGACCAGTGAGACGCATTGTTTGGCTGTCTGTGTCCGGCTTGTTGTTGGTGTTGTCCAGTGTAGGAATCGCAGCGGCTCAGGGAGAAACCGTCGCATTCGCCGTAGTGGCGGAAGTGCTGAAGGACAAGACACAGGCCTCGGCGAAGATCTCGGTGGACGGGGTCGTGTTTGAGGGCAAGCTGTTGCCCATCGAATCGGTTCAAAACAACCTGGCTTGGAAGAAGCTGGAAATCTGCCACGCGTTGAAACTGGAAGGCGTGAAGGTGGCGGAAGGGTTCAAGGTGTCGTCGCTCAGAGTGATCGACGCCGGCATGCTGCCTATGGGGCTTCAAGGTTTCGCCGGGGACTGCTTGATCAAGAAAGCCATCGAAGTGGCGCCGCTAGTCGATTGATTAGGCGGCGCTCAAGCCGCGCAGTCCGGGCAAACGGTCGGTTCTTGCCCGGAGTGGTATTCCTCTGCGGTGAGCGGGAAATATTGCTCACAAGCCGAGCAGGTGCGGATCTCGAAATAGGGGACGCCTTTTTCGTCGATCTCGGTCGGCAACAACAGTTCCGAGGGGTCATAGCCAAGCGTCGCGCCGTCCGAAAATTTCACAACCGCCAGGCGGATGTTGAACAACTCGAAAGTCGCCTCCTGCCCTTTTCGTTCCGGGACATGGCCGAGAACAAACACCGGTTGCCCCTTGCGTTTCGTCTTCAAGTCCCGGAGGGTCCGCTGGATCGGCGTGGCGCAAGCGAATTGGCCGCTGGCATCAGTGGTGCCGACGCTGGGCATATCAGGTTTCCAATACACACCGGCATTGCTACACGAAGCGAGAGATGGAATACGGTACCCAGCCCTCGCTGCGTGGCCTGACGCGCTACTTAACATAGGCGAAAAAATCACGTCAAGGTGGGTGCGGGTCCCCGGCGAAAGAGAGGAGCAACGCAATGGCTGACATCACCATCTACCAGAAGCCGACATGCACGACTTGCCGTCAGGCAGTGCAATTGCTCAAAGACAGCGGAAAGCCGTTCACGGCGGTGAACTATTTCGACAAGCCGTTTACCAAGTCGCAGCTCAAGGATTTGTTGAAAAAAGCCGGACTTTCGGCCAAAGAGGCGCTTCGCACGAAGGAAGAAATCTATAAGAAGCTGGGCTTGGGGAAGAAGACCCTGTCGGAGGACGAACTGCTCGACCTGATGATCAAGTATCCGGATCTCATTCAACGGCCGCTGGTCCAGAAGGGCGACAAGGTCGTTTTAGCGCGGCCTGCGGAGACAGTGAAAACCCTGTTGTAATTTTTCACACGGGCTCGCACGCCGGGGTCACCCGTCCCAACGTTCGCGCGCGACACCGGCCGCGGCGGCGCAGCGGGCGTTACGAAGCGGCTTGGGCAACGCTTCTTGTGAAATTGTTCCTCGCTTGACCAGATTGCCTCCCTCGAGCTTCGCCTGATACAACGCGCGGTAAGCCGCCTTGATCACCGCGTCCGGTTGGACGGCGGCGTCGTTTCGTTCGGCGACACCGATGCTGATCGTGACCGGCAATGCTTCGAGCGTGGAATCCGCGCCGTTTCGTCGGTCCTGCCGCCGACGAACCTGATCTCGCCCGCGCAGGACGAGATCCATAGTCTCCACGGCTTTTCTGATCCTCTCAAGGTCCGCCAGCGTATCGCCCGAGGATTTCCCGGGGAACAGCGCGGCGAAGTTGTCGCCTGCGTGGTGATAGACCTTCCCTCCCATGGATAGATCGGAGATGGTCGCCGCGACCAGACGGAGGATCTGACCGCCCACGATCTGCCCGTGCGCGTTGTTGTACGACTTGATCTGATCGATTTCCATGACCGCCACTGAATAGCGGCGCCCCAATCCCTTCAGGGCCGTATCGAACGCCTGCCGCCCCGGCATGCCGGTCGCTTCGTCGACATAGGCGGCCCTGTACGAGGCTTTGAGCAACGTCATGACGAGAATCAGGCCGGCAGTCGTGAAAAAATTGGTCGGCTTCCAGCCGTACTTGGTCCCTTGCAGCGCGACGAAGACCGCGAGCACGGCCCAGACAAACCCGCTTTCGATGGCGTTTCTATTGACGACGAACCGGGACGCCTGTAACGCCAGGGCCGTACCCGACGCCAACAGCGCCGGCTGCGCGATCGGCGTCCAGACGGTGAGAGCAGGATCGACGTAAGCGAACTCCAACGCCGCCGCGAATTCCGACGGCTCCGCACGACAAAACCCGGCCACCAACAGCGGCTGAAGCAGAATGAGCGCGGCGCGGATCCCCGTTCGTGGAGTCAACACGCCGTCCTCGGTAATCAGGGACAGCGCAAGCAGATTCAGCGGGAGCAGGAACGCGGCCGCCTGAAAGACAATGCGGCCGACATCCGTCGCCGCCGCATCGCCGCTCGCGAAGAGCCACAACGACCTGTCCGCCAAGGCCAGCATGAGAATGGCCAGCACGATCCGGCTGCGATCGAACAGCCAGCCGAACAGAAGCCCGAACGCCAGCGTGATCAGCGGAAAGACTCCGACGAGCGGCTGAAGCCAGCCGGGCAGTCCTCTGGGGCGCAGAAAGCCCAGGGCGAGGAGCAGGAGAAATCCGCCGGGCATGATAAAGGAACAGGTCAGTTTCCACACCGACACACCCACCGGTCCCCCATCTAACTAACGGTGAGTAAGCGATCTGTACCGTAACTTGTCCCGGCGGTGCCAGAAGCGTACCAGGGTCGCTGCGGAAAATGCGTGGAAAACACGCCTGTCAGCAGGCATTTGGCCATCGCCAATGGACGATGAGCCGGACTCTCGCCTTGCGCAAGCGAAGTTGAAGGGCACAGCAGACAGGCGGTTGTTCTCTTTTGAACGGAACGGTCAGGAGCGGTCGCACGGGATGAGTCGGAGGGTACCGGTGGCGGGATCGACAGAGACCGTAATGGTTCCGGCGAGCACGCCGAGCAGCGTCTCCCCGGCCAACTGACGACGCCACCCGCGCAGAATGGGAAGGTCGGGATACTCTCGACGGCGTGCGGCTTCGGCCAGCGCCTGGAGATCGGCGGATGTGGCCAGCAGCGTCGGGGCCATGTCTTCTTCGACCGCCCGGGCTTTGAGCACCGCCTGCAGGAGTTCCACGAGGCCGGCTGATTCCGGTTCGGGTTTGCGCTCGCGCGGAACAGCCGGCCATGCAGACGGCGGAAGCGCCAAGGCACGGCGCACAACAGCCAACAGCGCCTCTCCGTTGCGTTCGATCTCAGACGGATGAAGCCCCCGGACGGAGCGCAATTCGTCCAAGGTCTTGGGCGTCTGGCGGGCGAGCTGGAGCAGCACTTCATCGCGCGCCACGCGACCACGCGGGATGTTGCGTCTCCGGGCTTCGGCTTCGCGCCAAGCCGATAACTCTCGGAGCACGGCGGCGGCCCGCGGCTTCAGGTTGTCCCATCCACGAATGCGCTGGTACCGGTCCTGCGGCTCCTCGACCCGTTGCCCGATGGCTTCCCGCAGTCGCGCGAATTCCTCGTGCACCCAGTCGTGCCGGCCGAGTTTCTGCAAGCGCGACCGGAGATGATCATGAATCGGAAGAAGGAACTGCACGTCTTCCAACGCATAAGCCAGTTGTTCCTCCGTCAGCGGGCGTTGGCTCCAGTTGGTGAACGTATGCGACTTGGCCAACTTGGCACCGTGAAGCCGCTGCACGAGATGCGCGTACGCCACCTGAGCGCCGTAACCGACCATCGCCGCGGCGATCTGTGTGTCGAAGAACGGCGTCGGGACCCGGCCCGCATACGTCGTGAACAGTTCCAGATCCTGCCGTCCGGCGTGCAGGATTTTTTCGATGCGTGGATCGCAGATTACCTCCCAGAGACAGTCCAGCTTGCCCTGGGAGTGAAGCGCAGGAAAGTCGATGGCGGCGGCGACCCCATCGGTGGCGACTTGAATCAGCTCAAGACGGGGGACGAACGTGTTTTCCCCCACGAACTCCGTATCGAGCGCCAGACGAGCGCTTTGGCGGAGACGGCTGCAGAGCCGTTCCAGACCGGCGGCATCGGTGATGTATTGGGATCGGTGAGAGTCCGTCAACGAGGTCATTCCGTCGGATTGTACCGGGCGTCTTGCGCGCGAGGCGGCTCAGTGGCGCTCAGACTCAAGTGTTCCTTGAGGAACTGATAGGCTTCGATAATCCGACGCAATTCAGGTTCTGAGCTGCGATCGCCCTTGCGAGCGTCGGGATGAAGTTTCTTGGCGCGCTCGCGAAACGCGGCGGTCACCGCCGCCAGCGAACTGCCGTATTGCAGCCCCAAGGCGTCGAAGGCTTCGGTGGCGTTGTTGATCTCGCCTCGCACGCCGGACGGGTCTCCGCCCCCGCCGGCGGCTTTCAGGAAATCCGCCAGATTGATCCGCCGCCGGCGCCGCCGGGGTCGCTCGCGCGCTTCGCTGTCCAATTCCTCCCAACGGTCCTCGATGAACTCGAGGCGCGCTTCCAGACGGAGGGCCCCGGACAGGTCGCAGATATGCGGCAGCTCTTCCTCGATCAGCTTCAAGGTCCGGTCGATTTCCTCCAGGCCTTGTTCGATCCGGAAGTAGCTGTCGACGCGTTCCTGCATCATGTGGTCGATCGCGAAATCCAGGCTGTCTTCGGTTTTGAGACGGAGCGACTCGATGCGGCGGCGCATCCCGGTCTGATACTTGGCGAGTTTGGTGGCGGAGAACGGCACGATTCCTCGTCAGGAACACTTGCCCGACATCAGGACGGTCGCCATTCTAGCACAACCGTTGGATAGGCCGCACCGCCGCGCAGGGAACCCATCCGGCATGTTCGGTATTGCCGGCGTGCGGGGTCCGGTGCTACACTCCCGCCCCGCCGCCGTCAGGCTGAGCGAGAGCTTCACCTCAATAATAATTCTCGTCGTGGAGGCGTCATGATCGGTGTGATGCGTGTGCTCGCGATCGGGTTGGCGATCACCACATGGGCCGCATCGGGCTATGCGTCCGATCCGTCCGGCTACGGCCAGCCTGGAGGAGAGTTCGATATCCGGATCCCGCGCGTGCCGGCGGACCAACTGGCTGAAGCGAGGGCGACGAAGCCGCCCTTCGCGCCGACGCCGGAAGTGCTCGCCGAAGGCAAAGCGATCTTTCTGGGCCGCGGCACCTGCTTCCAGTGCCACGGTCCGGAAGGCAGGGGCGACGGAGGCGCCGCCAAGGTGCTCCCGATTCAGCCGCGCAACTTTACCAACCCCACATTCAAAAAGCTCCGGACACCCGGCGAGCTGATGTGGGTGCTGAAAAACGGAAGCTTGGGCCAATCGGGGAAAGTGCCGGGGACCGGCATGCTGCCGATCGTCGGGCAGTTCTTGAGTGAAGAAGACGGCTGGAAGGTCTTGCTCTATGAATTGAGCCTCGGCGGGACGGAGTGATCCTTAGTCCCTCGGCACCTCGTCGCTCGGTCGGGAGCGGCGGCGCGCCACCCCCGTATCCCGTGCCGCCGCCGCCACTGCTTTGGCCACCTTCGGCACCACTTCTTTATCGAACACGCTGGGGATGATGTAATCCTCGCTGAGCGCCGCTTCCGGGACGACCTCGGCGATGGCCTGCGCGGCCGCCAGCTTCATCGCCTCGTTGATGTCCCGCGCCTGGACGTCCAGCGCGCCCCGGAAGATGCCGGGGAACGCCAGCGCGTTGTTGATCTGGTTGGGGTGATCGGAGCGGCCGGTCGCGAAGATGCGGCAATGGGGCGTGGCCAGTTGGGGAGCGATTTCCGGATCGGGATTGGCCATCGCAAACACAATCCGATCCGGCACCATGAGATCCAGATCCTCGGGCTTCAGGATGTTGCCGACCGACAGGCCGATGAACACGTCGGCGCCCTTCAAGGCATCCTGCAGCGTGCCTTGAGGCCGATCCCTGTGGATCCGCTCGCTGAGATCGCTTCTGGACGCACGCAGTTGGTCCGCTTCGCCGGTCAACACGATCCCCTCGGGCTCGCATCCGATCAGATGCGAGACGCCGGCCGCCAGCAGCATGCGGCAGCAAGCGGTTCCCGCCGCGCCCAGCCCGTTCACCACGACGCGAATCTCTTCCATCCGTTTCTTGACCACCTTCAGGGCGTTGGTCAAAGCGGCCAGGATGACGACGGCGGTGCCGTGTTGATCGTCGTGCATGACCGGAATGTCCAACGCCGCCTTGAGCCGCCGCTCGATCTCGAAACAGCGGGGAGCGCTGATGTCCTCCAAGTTGACGGCGCCGAAGCCGGGCGCGATCCCTTGGACGATGCGCACGATCTCGTCGGCGTCCTGGGTGCTCACACAGATCGGCCAGGCGTCGATGCCCGCGAATTCCCGGAACAGCATGGCTTTGCCTTCCATCACCGGCAGAGCCGCTTCCGGACCGAGATTGCCCAAACCCAGGACCGCCGAGCCGTCGGTCACGATGGCGACGCTGTTGCTCTTGATCGTGAACGCATAGGCCTTGGTCCGATCCTTCGCGATGGCCTCCGCCACCCGGCCAACCCCCGGCGTGTACACGGTGGACAGGATGTTGCGGGTGGTGAGCGGGAGCTTGCTTTGAACCCGGAGTTTCCCCCCCAGATGCAGCAGGAAAATGCGATCCGAAGCCGACAGGACGCGGACGCCGGGCAGCGTTCCCAGCCGCTTCAACACGCGCTCGCCGTGCGCCTCGTTCTGGACGTCGAAGGTCACGTCGCGCACCATTTTTTCGGCGCTGGCCGACACGATGTCGACGGCGCCCAGGTTGGCGCCCTCCTCGGCCAGGGTGGTGGCGACTTGGGCGAACATGCCGGGCCGGTTGCCCAGCTCCAGGCGAACGGTCAACCGGTAGTTGGAATAGGGGCCTGCATCATTCACGGCGCGCGTCATCCTCGCGTGTTATCGAGAGATTATCACATTTTGGCGGCTCTGGCCCAATAGGAATGGTCGCCGGCTTCGTGGAAAACCGCTAGGCCCTTTCTAGGTGACACTGTTCCCTTGCTAACCCCCAAGCCTCGTCCAGTAGGAAGGCAGTTGACTTTTGCGGGAGTTTTAGATTACCGTACCGCCCCATCTGTCGCGGCGAATCCCTAGAATACATTCATGTGCCGAAAGGAGGTGAACTCATCATGAAGCGGATCATGACGGCGTTCTTGGCAGTCGCTATCCTCGTGGCCTTCACCGCTCCGTCCTTCGCCGGCGAGAAGAAGGAAGAGAAAGAGAAGAAGGGTGGTAAGCTTGTCCAGCTCGTGTACGGTGAGGAGAAGAAGGAAGAGAAGAAGAAGGGCGGCAAGTAAGCGGAAAGGCACCACGCAGCTTCACTCTCTCCATACGTGCGTTCTTGGTTGGCCCGCATTCCGGCACCTCAAGGATGCGGGCCAATTTTTTTCTTCCGACAGCCGGCTTCCTCATCTTCGCACCGGCTCCCTCTTCCGCAGCGCAACCGCCAGCGAAACGGGATCGGAATCAACGACAGCCGAATCGGCCCGTTGACCCACGTCGAGCGGGATGTTACGGTGAACATGATGTCATCGGAACACACAGGGCGTCGGCCCAATCGGTTGCTTCGCGAAACCAGCCCCTATCTTCTGCAGCATGCCTATAACCCCGTGGACTGGCATCCTTGGGGAGAAGAAGCGCTCCGCTCCGCGCGCGAGTTGAACCGTCCGATCCTGCTCTCCATCGTCTATTCCGCCTGCCACTGGTGCCACGTCATGGAACGGGAATCGTTCGAAGACGAGGAGATCGCCCGGTTCATGAACGAACACTTCGTCTGCGTCAAAGTGGATCGGGAAGAACGACCGGACTTGGACGATATCTACATGCAGGCCACGCTAGCGATGAATCAAGGACAAGGCGGCTGGCCTATGACCGTGTTTCTGACGCCGGAGCAGGAACCGATTTTCGCCGGGACCTACTTCCCGCCGACGGACCGCTGGGGCCGGCCCGGCTTTTTGACGGTGCTCAAGAAGGTGGCCGAATTCTGGCGGAAAGACCCCGAAGGGCTCCGTCGTCAAGCCGCGCTCCTGACCGCCCGCCTCAAGGAAGACGTACAGTCCGTCGATCCCGTGACGGTCGGGGAAGCCGAATTGGACGCGGCGGTGGCGCAATTCGCCGAGGACTTCGATCCGCGCCACGGCGGCTTCGGCGGAGCCCCGAAGTTTCCGCCCGCCACGGGCTTGTCGCTCTTGTTGCGGAGTCACCATCGCACCGGCGACACCCGCACGCTCCACATGGTGCGCAAGACCCTGGACGCCATGGCGGCCGGCGGGATGTACGATCAGATCGGCGGCGGGTTCGCCCGCTACTCCACGGACGAGCGCTGGTTGGTTCCGCATTTCGAGAAGATGCTCTACGACAACGCCCTCCTGGCCCGCGCCTACATCGAGGCGTACCAAGTCACCGGGGACTCGGGCTACCGTCGGATCGCCACGGAGGTCCTCGACTATATCCTGCGGGAGATGACATCCCCGGAAGGCGGGTTTTATTCCGCCACCGACGCGGATTCGGAAGGGGTTGAAGGGAAATTTTTCGTCTGGACGCCGGAAGAGATCCGCGCCGCCATCCCCTCCGAAGAAGACGCGCGCCTCTTCTGCGCGTATTACGATATTACCGCCACCGGCAATTGGGTCGAGCCCTTGGCCTCGACGCCCCATAAAGCCGTGAGTATCCCGAATCGCCTCCGTCCCGTCGACGAAACGGCGCGTGAACTGGGCCTGTCGGTCGAAGAACTGGAAGCCGCCGCCGCCCGCCTCCGGCCGATCGTGTATGACGCGAGGCGGAAGCGGGTCCCGCCCGGGCTCGACGACAAGATCATCACCGCCTGGAACGGGATGATGATTGGGTCGATGGCCGAAGCCGCCCGGGTGTTCGCCGAAGCCCGCTATCTTCGAGCCGCCAAGCTGGCGGCGGATTTCCTGTTGTCGGCGCTTCGCCGGCCAGACGGCGGGTTGTTTCGGACTTATCGGGCGGGCACGCCGCGTGTGACCGCGTTTCTCGAGGACTATGCCTGGCTGGCCGACGGCCTCATCGACTTGTACGAAGCGGGCGCCGAGGAACGGTATCTCACGGAAGCCGTTCGTCTGGCGGAAGCCATCACCGCCGAGTTCGCCGACGACGAGCACGGCGGGTTCTTCACCACCGCCAAGAGCCATGAATCATTGATCCTGCGGTGCCGCGAAGGCCCTGACGGCGCCACGCCCAGCGGCAATGCCGTCGCCGCGGCCGCCCTGGCTCGGCTGTCATGCCATTTCGGGCGGGAGGATTTTCGGCTGGCCGCGACAAACGCGATTCGCGCTTACGGCCGCCAGATCGCCCGCCATCCGCGCGCCTTTGCCAAAAGCCTGGCGGTGGTGGATTTTCTGTTGAGCGGACCGGTCGAACTGGCCCTGATCGGCACGCCGGGCGAGGCGGGGTATGAGCAGCTCAAGGCCGAGATGAATCGTCCATATCTGCCCAACCGGATTATCGCCCATTGGGACCCGGCGAGCGGGACGACCGATCATCCGCTGCTACGCGGAAAAGGGTTGGTGCAGGGTCGCCCCGCGCTCTACGTCTGCCGGAATTTCACCTGCCAGCAACCGATCACCGACGCCGCCGGCGTGGCCGTCGCGCTCAAGCACGATGCGACTTCGCCGGTCCGGGACCGATCCGGCCCCAAGACCCTGATCGGCGACCGCCTTCGCGGGCACGCGACCACGGGCGGCACCGCCGCCTACGCGGTACGTGCGATCAATCGTGCGGCGGCCTTCCGCGACCTCAGCCACGGCTACACGTCGCTCGGCTCCACCGGCTTGACCGTCAGCCGGCTGGGTTTCGGCACCTACCGGGTCGATCCCCGGGAACCGAGCCATCGCGCCGCGCTGACCCAAGCCCTCCTCGAAGGCTGTAATCTCATCGACACGTCCACCAATTACATGGACGGCGACAGCGAGCGGCTCGTCGGATCGGTGTTGGCCGACCTGATCAAACGCGGCCAACTCGCGCGGGAAGAAGTCGTTGTCATCTCCAAGATCGGGTACGTGCAGGGGCAGAATCTCAAACAGGCGAAGGCTCGCGAGCAAACCGGCAAGCCGTATCCCGAAATGGTGAAATACGGCGAAGGAATCTGGCACTGCCTGCATCCCGACTTTTTAGCCGACCAATTGACCCTTTCACTGGACCGGCTCGGATTGGACACGTTGGATGTCTGTCTGCTGCATAACCCGGAATATTTTTTCTCCGACGCGAAACAGCGAGGTGAAACGGATCTGGAATCGTTGCGTGATCGGTTCTATCGACGGCTTGAAGCGGCGTTTCGGTACTTCGAGACCCAAATCGCGGCCGGGCGGTTGCGTTGGTATGGCGTCTCGTCCAACACCTGCACGGCCGAGCCGGATGATCCGGAAGCGACATCCCTGACCCGCATACTCGAGGCGGCCAAGGCCGCGGCGACGGCTGAAGGGCTCGCGGATCACCACTTCCGGGTTATCCAGTGCCCGATGAACCTGTACGAGCCCGGCGCGCTGTTCACGCCGAATACCGGTCCGGAGAATCGCCTCACGTTGCTCGAAGCCGCACGACAGGAGGACATTGCGGTGCTCGTCAACCGCCCGCTGAACGCAATCCCAGCCAAAGAGGGCGGGATCGTGCGGCTGGCCGACCTGCCTGTCGAGCAGCAGGAGGTGACATTCGACGAGCAGCGGAAACGAGTGGCTGCCTTGGAGGAGGAGTACCGGCGCGACATCGTCCCCCACGTGCCCCACAGCGGTCAAGGAATGACGCCAGGGGACTATTTCGCCTGGGCCGACCAACTGGCTCAGATCCGGCCGCGGCTACAGGGGCTTGAACAGTGGGAACAGATCGAGACCCAGATGATCGCGCCGCATGTCAACCAAGTGCTGCGGGCGCTGGGCACCCTGCTGACCGGAACGCAGGCGGAACGCTGGGAAGCCTGGCGAGACCGGTACGTGCCGGAACTGCTGGCGCTGCTCAAGGAGATGCGGCGCGAAGCGACCGAGCGGAGCCGCGCCACCGCCGCCGCGATCGCCCGTGCGATCGATCCACTGTTGCCGGAGGAGCGGCGGAAAGAATCCCTCTCGCGCAAGGCGCTCTGGATCGTGGCCAGCACGCCCGGCGTCACCTGTGTGCTCAACGGCATGAGGACGACGGCGTACGTCGAGGATGCACTCGGCGTGCTCCAGTGGCCGCTGCTCGCCGATGTGCCACAGGTGTATCGGGCGGTCCGTTAAGATACAGCGAGCGAGTGTCGTTCATGGAGGAGCGATCGATGTTGGGAACTCAGCCGATCAACAACGTGTTCATCTGGCTGCTGTGCCTCGGGATGCTGTCATGGGGAAGCGGTTGCGCGAGCCGTTCGTCAACCGTCAAGGCGGTGCAATCCCAAGAGCCCGCCGGACGGACTCCGACGATCGAGGAGCGGGTCGCGGCGCCGCCGTTGAAAGAAATCCCGCCCCCTGAATCTCCGCTCGTCTCGTCCCGCGTCGCACCTCGGCCGCCCGACATGTCGGACGAGCGGCCGACCACGCGATATTTGCTCGATATCCCCTTCGACTTCGATCAGGCCAGCCTGCGGCTCGACGCCATCGCGATGGTCGAGGCGAACGCCCGACGCCTGCAGGAAGACGGCATCAGGAAGGTCTTGCTGGAGGGCCGGGCCGATGAAATCGGGACATCCGAATACAATCTGGTGCTGGGCGAACGCCGCGCGCGGGGGGTGAAACACTATCTCGAGAGCCTTGGACTGGTCCCGCTCGTCATCGACACGACGAGCTACGGCAAGGACCGGCCCCTCTGCACCCAGCACAGCGCCGAATGCTGGCAGAAGAACCGCAGCGTCCGCTTCGTCGTCCGCGAGTAAGACTCCCCGTCCTTCCCGCGCGCCGCTTCGGGCTGCCCTTTCTCTTGTCCTCTCAAACGGTTCGCTTGTCCGATCCTGCCGAAACCCGTGTGACCGTTGTCCCACCTCCCCCTCTCTTCTGAATGCGATTGTTTACCAGGATTTAACAGTCCGGTGACAAAGCGGGAACGAAGCGCCGGTATCGTCTGACGTGTAGAAAGACAGAGGCGCGAGGCCGGAGGCCCGAGGCTAGAGGTCGGGGTCTCTAAAGGGGGTGAACCATAATGGAAGGCTTGGGGGATTCATTGCTCCTGCTCGGTATCGGAGGCTCTCTGCTGGCTCTGTTGATCCACGCGATCATGACCTTGAGAGGGATGCGCGAAAAACTGATCTATCCTCTGCTGCGAGTCAAGGCGCCGGACGGCAGTGTGAGTCCGGTGGTGCGGGTCAGGCCGGACCGCCGTGGAGAGTTGCGGTCGCACCTGGCGTGCGCCGTCTGAGAGACGAGACAGCGTTCAACACCACAAACAAAGGAGACGAGAAGATGGTTACCGTCAGCCAGCTGATGACACGGGATCTAGTGACGATCGAAGCCGGCACCTCAGTGGTCGAGGTCGCGAAGCTGATGAAGGACAGAAACATCGGCAGCGTGTTCGTCGAGCGGGACGGCGAGATCGTCGGGATCGTCACCGAACCGGACATCGTCCGAAAGGTCGTCGGAGCCGACCGCGGGCCGTACTTCATCCCCGTGGAAGAGATCATGAGCGCGCCGGTGATCGGGATTGACGAACGCCGCCCGGTGACCGAAGCGGCGGATCTGATGGAACAACATCGGACCCGTCACCTGGCGGTACGGCGAGGCAAGACGATCGTGGGCGTGCTCTCGGTGAGAGACCTCCTGCATCCGGTCTCGATCGACGAATTTTAGCCGTTCGACAACCGAGGCGATTATGGCGAAGCTCGACACGGTATTTCCGGGATGGCACCGGATGCCAGCCGCTCCGCTGTCCCGGGCGGTCGCGCGCATGGCCGAGACCGACCTGACCGCCCTCTGGAGGAAGGGCATCAGGCTGGTACTCAGCTTGTTGATCCTGACCATCCTGGCTGGACTTGCCGGCGGTGTGGTCAAGACGTTCCTCGACCTCCGTTTGCTCTTCCATGCCGCCGTGGAAGTCGCCCTTCGCCAGATCATCATCGATACCCTGGTCTTGCTGGCGCTGGTGGAGGTGTTCAAGACGACCTTCGCCTATTTCTCGGAAGGGCGAGTCAAAGTGACGTTTATCGTGGACACGGTGCTGGTCATGATGCTGACCGAAGTGATTTCGCAATGGTTCAAAGATGGACCCTGGGCGCGCCTCGCGATGCTGGGTGCCATCCTGCTGACATTGGGGGCAATGCGGGTGGTGGCGGTCCGGTACTCGCCGACGCCGAACGACGCCGCGGCACGGCCGGCCGAACCGCTCTTTTGAGTCGAATGCCGGAGGTGTGACATGGATCTTCAGACCGCAACGAACGAAACATTGGTGATGATGATCCTGGAACGCGAGCGGAGGCTCCGGCTTGACCAGGTCGTCGCCCGGCTCCCGCAGCTCAGTTGGAACCAGGTGTTTCAGGCCGTGGACAGCTTGAGCCGCCGCGGCGCCATTCTGTTGAAGCGACGGGGGTTCGAGTACGAACTGAGTCCCGCGACGCGCCGGCCGCATGCGTCGTCCGGCGCCGCATGAGCGTCCCGATCCCCTTGCCGGCCGACCGGCGGACAGAGACGGACATCCATTCCGTGCATGACGCGCAGGATCGCGCCGGCGAGGCTGGGCCGGCCGGAAGACATCGACAGGGCTCCGGCATCATCGTCTTCTCTTCGTCGTTGAAACTCCTTCACAAGAACCGCCGCGCCGAGGAACTGACGGCCTTGCTGACCGCGAAGGACGCGGCCCCTCCTTCCGACATCCTGCCTGCATCCCTTGTGTGTAATCACTGTGGTCTCCAGGCCACAGCGACTTGAATGCGAGTCGGAATCTTGCCTGGATTGGCGGGATGGCCGTCCCGCCAAGGGCACTTGTAAACCCGCCTGATGTTCCGGTGGGGAGGAAACCCTCCACTGAGAACAACTCAAGCCTGAGACTTGAGTCGCGGGTGGTTTACTCCGCCCATTCCCCTACCTCTCTATTCGGCCGCGCTACCTGATACTCGTTCGGATCGGTAGTCGGCCTGCGGCCTGCGACGAATCCGGACATAGGCGGTCCCTGCGGTGGCCGTCCGTGCAGCTCGACGGAACGACCTGACAGCCATCGCCGACTCGATCACGGCGACGACCGGACTGTGCAGAACCCGAGGGCGAGATGACCGATCCCGCTCCGTCTCCACGTGCGCCATCGCGTTCCTCAAACCACCCGTGCATCTTCTCTCCGGCCGTTCGATGTCCCCGTCCATGGTTCATGCCCCGGAAAGGCTTTGGCGTACTGCCGCCATGTTCACCGTATGCTTTCCCGTTGCAGTTGTCTGCGCCGTCGGGATACCATACGGCGCCTTGATCAGACGGTTCGCTTCGTTCGCGTGTTCAGCAGAACGAGTTCGTATGTGGCGTCGGATAGGACTTGCGCTGTTTCTGACGCTGTCCGCATTTTTCATCGCCCATGCGGTCAACGCATTCATCGCGCATTCGCTGTCGGCGCCGTTTGCGCCGCAGACTTTTTCTCCGGTCGCCGAACCGACCGCGCCGACCGTTCCGCCGGCTCAACTGGCGGCTGAAATCCGCGCCAGCGGGCTGTTCCCGCTCCCTGAAGAGGAGTCTTCCGAGATCGCGCTTCCCGGCCAACCGGCGAAAGCCACAAGACCGCCCCTCGATGTCGCCAAAAAAGTGAAACTCCTCGGAACGGTGATGGGCGACCGGGCCGGCATCTCCGCCATCCTTGAAGATCTCGCGACCAAACGACAGAACCTGTTCCGGCTGCACGAGCACATTCCCAACGTGGGAGAGCTGGCGGAAATCAGGAAGGACGCGGTCGTGATCCGGGAGAGCGGGCAAGAGGAATTGCTCCCGCTCGCGCTCTTTGACCAGAGTCAGGCGGGGGCGGCCGCAGCGGCGTCCGCCTCTCCGGCCGCCTTCGCGGGACGCCGGCACGCGCCTCCCCCGACACGCCGGGTGTTGGACCGACGCGAAGTTGAACAGGCGATGGCGGACGTGTCGAAGCTGCTCACGCAGGCCCATGCGGTGCCGCATTTCACCAACGGCGCATTGGACGGATTCCGCATCGACTTCATCGCTCCGGCGAGTTTCTACGAAAAGATCGGGTTGAGCTACGGCGATGTGCTGCAGCGGGTCAACGGGGTGGAGGTCCGCGACCCCGCCACCATGCTGCGCATCTTCCAACAGGTGAAGAACGAGCGGACGGTCAAAGTCGACGTCGCTGACGTATGAGATTCGTTAAACCGCTGGCGATCACCGTGCTCGCCGTCCTGCCGCTGATGGACGCACTCGTCGCGGCGGCGCAAAACGCAACGCCCCAGCCCGGCCGCGTCGCGCTCGATTTCAACGAGGTCGAGTTGCCGGTATTTGTGCGTTTCATCAGCGAGCTGACCGGGAAAAATTTCGTCCTGGACGACAGCGCCAAGAAAACCGCCGGGAAGATCACGCTGTTTTCTCCCACCAAAGTCAGTGTGGACCAGGCGTACAACATGTTCCTGGCGGCCTTGGAGGTCAGCCGGCTGATGGCGATCCCCAAGGGAAACGTCGTGCAGATCGTGCAGATGGCGGAGGTGCCGCCCGAGCGGAACGTCTATGTGTACAAGCTCAAGTACGCCAACGCCACCGACACGGCGGCGTTGCTGACGAACTTAGTCGCCAAATCCTCGGCTGTACCGACCGCGATGCCCACCGGCCGTCCGCCGCTTCGTCCGATGACGGAATTTGAAGCGCCGGTTCAGGTTTTTGCGGACAAGGCCACGAACAGCGTCGTCATCAGCGCCACCCGCACGGCCTATAACCGCCTCCAGTCCGTCCTGCGGGAAATCGACACCCGCCGCCACCAGGTTTTCGTGGAAGCGGTCATTCTCGAAGTGCAGGTGGATCGCCTGCGGCAAATCGGGAGCGACCCGTTGCAGGTGATCGCAGCGGGGAGCCGCGGATCGGTGCAGGCCATCGGAGGGTTTAACCGCGCTCCTGAGGACCTGGCCTCGCTCGCTCAGACGATTAGCGGCATCAGTACCGGAGCGACGACGGGTGGCGCACTGACCGTGCTCAACACGATCAACGTGCGGGCCTTTCTGCAACTGCTGATGAACCTGACGGACACCAACATCCTGTCCACGCCGCAGGTCATGGCCGCCGACAATCAAAAAGCGAAGATCGTCGTCGGCGAGAATCGGCCGTTTCCGACCGGCCAGGCACAGGGCATCACCGGCGGCACGCTGGTCACAATCGAGCGGAAAGACGTTGGCGTGACACTGGAAATCACCCCACAAGTGCTTGAGAACGATCTTGTCCGGCTGGAAATCAAGCAAGAGATTACGGCTATCTCGGAAAACGTGGCCCAGACAATCGGGACCGGCAGCGCAACGGTGCCGGTCGGCCCGACCACCACCAAGCGTGCCATGGAAACCACGACCATCGCCCGAGACAAACAGACCCTCGTCATCGGCGGGCTAGTACGCGACAATGTCACCCTCAGCGAGCGTAAGATCCCGTTGCTGGGGGACATTCCGCTGCTCGGCTGGCTGTTCCGGTTTCAGAGCCGGCAAGTGGAGAAGCTCAACCTGCTCGTCTTCCTGACCCCGCACATCATCAAAGACGAGATCGACACGGTCGAACTGAACCAGCGCAAGGCCGCAGACGTCGGCACGCTCCAACGGGAGAATCGCATCGAGGAGCCGACCCGCCTGAAGCAGGAAGTGCTCGAGCATCTCGAGCCGCGCAACCAGCCATCCGCAGATCCGCACGCCGCCGGAAAACAGGTCCCGGCATCATCCTCGCCCTGATCCGTTCTCTGTTTCCCCTGGCTTTCAGTGGTTGAGTGCATCGGCCATACTTGTGTGGCTGATGGCCGGACTTCCTGGGCTGAGGCTTCTACTTTTCTTCGTCGGCGGGCCCCATACAGGGCCGTCAGTGGGTTCCGGGGCTGAACGCATTGGCGGGCATCAAAGTGTTCTTTGCGGACGAATGGGGCATCTTCGTGGAGGGGAAGTATAACTATGCGACCGTGACCAACTTCGATCCGACATTCGGCGTGAGCGGCGCCTATAGTATTTTCCACCTCGTCGGCGGGATTGCTTATCGCTTCTGAAACCCCCACGACAAAGAGTGGCAATTTCTTTTCTTTAGTGACAAACATCAAGAAACTGTTGAGATCCTGCCATCCGCTGGGATCTTCCGTTTTTCCATGTCTTGCCATAGGGCGAGAGGAAGAGTATGTTTGTGCAGCTTCATGCCTGAATCTAAGCGGTTAAGCGCCATTCTTTGAGCAGAGTGTGAAGCCGTGGTGTCTCGGATTCGTCACTCCGGGTGAGAACTTCGGTCATGGTGAACCACACGACTGGTGGTGCGTGAACGGAAGCGGTGGGCCTGTGGGATACGGACGGCCTCTGCTGGGAACCATTCTCGGCGAGAAATTCAATCTCTCCGAAACCAAGCTGCAGGAGGCGCTCGCGCAGCAGCGGGACAAGGGAGGGCGACTCGGCGACGTCTTGATACGGCTCCGCGCCGTCCGGGACGACGAAGTGCTTCAAGCCCTCGCCCATCAGTTCGAACTGCCGTGGCTTCCGCAACTGGAACCCAATCAGGTCGATCCAGCTCTCCTGAAACGTGTTCCCATCGGCTTTGCCCGCCGGTATCGCGTCCTGCCGTTGCGCGCCGAAGACGGCGTCGTCACCGTCGCGACGTGCGACCCGTTGGAAACCGCCGCCCTGGATGATCTTCGCTTGTTGCTCGGCTCGCTGGTCACACCGGTCTTGACGACGAGCGTGTCGCTGCTTTCCTGCCTGAACCACGTCTATGATCAGGCCGCCAGTCCCGCCGCGGCCGAGCAGGTCATGGAGGACCTGGCGGCGGGCGAAAATTTGGATCGCCTGGCCCAGGAACTGGACGAGCCCCAGGATCTGCTGGACGCCACCGACGAAGCGCCCATCATTCGCCTGGTGAATTCCATCCTCTTCCAGGCCGTCAAGCAGCGGGCCAGCGACATCCACTTCGAATCGTTCGAGAAAGGCTTGGTCATCCGCTACCGGATCGACGGCGTACTGTATCCGGTGCTGACTCCGCCCAAACATCTGCAAGCCAGCATCATCGCGCGCCTGAAAATCATGGCGGGGCTGAATATCGCCGAAAAACGGCTGCCACAGGACGGCCGGTTCGGGATCCGGACGGCCGGCAAGGATGTCGACCTCCGCGTGTCCGTTCTCCCCACGTCGCACGGCGAGCGCGTCGTATTGCGGCTACTTGAAAAAGAGAACCGGCTGCTGAACCTCACGGAAATCGGCTTCTCGCCGGATAAGCTGGCGGTCATGCAGCAGCTCATCCAATTGTCGCACGGTATGATCCTGGTGACCGGCCCGACCGGCAGCGGCAAGACGACGACGCTTTACGCGGCGCTCAGCCAGATCAACGCGCCGGACAAGAACATCATCACGGTCGAGGACCCCGTCGAGTACCAGCTTCAGGGCATCGGCCAGATGCAAGTGAATCCGAAGATCAACCTGACCTTCGCCTCCGGGTTGCGGTCGATTTTGCGCCAGGACCCGGACGTCATCATGATCGGGGAAATCCGGGACCTGGAAACAGCCGAGATCGCCATCCATGCGTCGTTGACCGGCCATTTGGTCTTTACCACCTTGCACACGAACGATGCCGCCAGCGCCCCGACCCGCCTGATCGACATGGGCATCGAGCCGTTCCTCGTCGCGTCGTCGGTCGTCGCCGTGCTGGCCCAACGATTGCTGCGGAAGATCTGTCCCGATTGTCGCCGCCCCTACCGTCCGAGCGACGAAGAGCTCACCCGGCTCGGGCTTCCCCTTACCACGCCCCGTCCGACGTTCTATCGCGGCGCCGGCTGCGCGGCCTGCTCCCAGACCGGATACCGCGGCCGCACCGGCATCTACGAACTGCTGTTGATGGACGACGATCTCCGCCGCCTGATCGGCGCCAAGGCGGACTCGGCGGCGATCAAGCAGGCCGCCATCGCCAAAGGAATGGTCCCCCTCAAGCAGGAAGGTGCGATCAAAGTCGCGCAGGGGGTGACCACGACCGAAGAAGTGATGCGCATCACTCAGCAGGAAGTCGAACTTTAGCCAACTCCATGCCGGTCTATCAGTACAAAGGAATTCGCGCCGACGGCGCGGCGGCCACCGGTCTCATCGACGCCGAGAGCCCCAAGATCGCGCGGCTCAAGCTCCGTAAAGGCGGGGTCTATCCGACGGATCTCATCGAGCAGCGGCAGCCTCAGGACGCTCGAGTCGGGACGCAGGTTCGTGTCCCATCGGCACTGGGACGTTCCGCCTCCTTGTCCGTTCAGGAACTGGCCATTATCACCAGACAGTTGGGCACCCTGCTGGTGGCCGGCCTGCCGCTGGTGGACGCCCTCGGCATCCTCATCGAGCAATCGGACAAGAAGGCCGTCAAGGGCCTGCTTGCCGACGTGCGGGAAGAGATCCGCGGAGGAAAAGCGCTCAGCGCCGTCCTCGAACGGTATCCGCGGGTTTTTTCATCCATTTATATCCATATGGTCCGAGCCGGGGAAGCCAGCGGCGCGCTGGACCACATTTTGTTCCGGCTGGCCGATTTCCTCGAGAAGCAGCTTGCGCTGAAACAGAAGGTCACCAACGCCGCGCTGTACCCGGTTCTCATGCTCGTAGTCGGCGCCCTGGTGTTGTTCTTTCTGATGACGTTCGTGGTGCCGAAGATCACCGCGGTGTTCGCCGATCTCAAACAGGCGTTGCCGTGGCCGACGGTGGTCCTGATGGGGATCAGCCGGTTTCTGGCGGATTATTGGCTGTTTCTTCTTGGCGGGATCGGCCTGACGCTGGCGGGCGTGCAGCGTCTCCTTCAGACTCCCGGCGGGCGCTTGGCGGCCGACCAGCTGTTGTTGAAGCTGCCCCTGATCGGTCACGTGGCGCGGATGGTGTCGCTCTCGCGGTTGGCCAGCACATTGGCCACCATGCTCGCGAGCGGGGTGCAATTGCTGGACGCGCTGGATGTCGCCAAACGGGTGATGAACAATCGCGTGCTCGAACGGGCGGTCGAGGACGCGCGACAGAACATCCGAGAAGGACAACCGATCGCCGAGCCGCTCAAGCGCAGCGGGGAATTTCCGTCCCTGGTCACGCACATGATCGCGGTCGGCGAAAAAAGCGGCGAGATGGAGGAGATGCTCCGACGGATCGCCCAGATCTACGACGGGGAAGTGGACCGGGTCATCACGCGGCTCACCTCGCTGCTCGAGCCGGCGATGATTCTTGTCATGGGCGTCCTGGTCTTTTTCATCGTGGTGGCGATTTTGCTGCCGATCTTCGAGATGGGACAGATGGTGCGGTGAGGGGAGGTCGAGTTCCGAGTTCCGAGTGCCGAGTGCCAGTGAAAGAATCGTCACGAGAGGGAGTTCCTTCGAGATGAGGAGAGTCGCCGAATCAAGACAACACGTTCCTCTAGCCTCGCGCCTCGCGCCTCGCGCCTGGCGTTCCATGGGCGGGTTCCCCTTCATCGAGATCATGGTGGTCGTGGCCATTCTGGCCAACCTGGCCGCTTTGGAGGTCCCGCGCATCATTGGCCGAACGGACGAGGCCAAGCGGACCGCGGCCAAGGTCCAGATCCGCAACATCGAGGGCGCCCTGCAGCTCTACAAGCTGGACAACGGCGTCTATCCGTCGACGGAACAGGGGCTCAGGGCCCTGGTCGAAAAGCCGACCGTCGGAGTGATTCCGAAAAAATGGAAACCGGGCGGATACCTGCAGAAAATCCCTGAGGATCCTTGGGGCAATCCGTATAAGTATCTCAGCCCAAGCCCCCGCGGCGAATACGAAATCATCTCGCTGGGCACCGACGGCGAAGTCGGCGGCGAAGGGGTCAATGCCGATATTACGAACTGGAACCTGGACAAGGAGTAGGCCGTCAATGGTCGGGGGTCGTACGGCATTCGGCAGCCGGCAGGACACGAAGGTTCACGTCGACTGTCTCATGTCTGACCGCTCGCCGAGTAGCGCCGGTTTCACGCTCGTGGAGATGATCCTGGTGCTGTTCCTCTTGGGCGTGCTGCTGACGCTGGTCCTTCCGCGCACTGGAATCGCAAACCATTTGCCGTCGGCGACCCGGCACGTAGCGTCGGCGATCCGTTCCTTGCAGACGGCCGCAGTTTCAGCGCAGAAGCCGTTTCGCCTCTATCTCGATTTGGATCAGCGGGCGTACTGGGCGGTGGTGCTGGACGGAGGAGAAGAACGGACGCCGGTCGATCCCGTGCTCGCCCGGCGCGAGACGCTGCCCGACCCGATCAGATTCCTCGCCGTGACCGCGCCAAACAGAGGAAGGGTGGAGTCCGGCAGAGCGTACGTTCAGGTGCTGCCGACGGGCAAGACGGAGCCGGCAGCCATCACGCTCGCGGATGAAGACGGGAGCATGCTGACGGTGAAGATCCACGCCTTGACGGGCTCCCTGCAGATCAGCGATCGCGCGGCCGAAGACAAGCTGCTGGAAGGGGTTCCAGAGCGGCTTCGCATCCTGCTTCAGCCCCTCGTCTGGCCCACGCCGGTCGGAGGAGGAAAGCCATGAGCGAATCGTGGCAAGTCCGCCGGAACGACGACGGATTCACGCTGCTGGAGGTCATGATCGCGCTGGCGATCCTGGCCATCGCGCTCCCTGTCCTGTTGGGATTGCGCAACTGGGACGTGGACCTGCATTTGCGGGCGCGAGAGCTGACAACCGCCACCCTGCTGGCTCAGGAGAAGCTGCTCGAAGCGGAACTCGCCGGGTTTCTGCCGCTGGGCGAAGTAAGCGGAGATTTTAAAGGCCAGCCGCCGGGTATTCAGACAGCCGTCGAGCCTGGCGACCGGGCACCGGGCTACCGCTGGAAACGCATCGTCTTGCCGACGCCTTTGGATCCGGTGCGCGAGGTCCGTGTGCAGGTGATCTGGCCGAGAGGAGAAATCGAAGAAATGGGCGAGGTGAGCACCTATGTCTTTCGATCCACGGCGTCCTGACGAACAGGGCGGCTTTACCCTGATCGAAGTGCTCCTGGCGGTCGCGGCCTTGGCGACGATTGCGGCATTGATCTTCGCCTCTCTCGCTTCCACCATACGCCTGACGGACTCGGTCAGGGAAACCGCTGCGCGTGAGCAACTGATCCGCAGCAGTCTCCGGTTGATGGCCGACGAGCTGATGTCGGCCCAGCTTCATCCGTCGTCGCCGTGGATCGGTCAGAACGGGCAACAGAACGGTCGGCCAGCGGACATTGTGGCGTTTCTGTCGTCGAGCCAGACCCGAACCCATGACGCGGCGGCCGAAAGCGAGCTGACCCGGGTGCTCTACACGCGCGAAGGAACGCGTCTGGTCAGGATGGCACGGCGCAATCTGTACGGCCTCACCGACGAGTGGCTCGAGCGAACCGATCTGGCGGACAAGGTCGTCGGATTCAATGTCCGATATTTTGACGAACTGTCCAGGGCCTGGGTGGACGAATGGGACGGGCGGAACAGGCGATCTCAACCGAAGGCGGTATTGATCGAGCTGACGCTCCAAGTTGCGGAAGAAGACGTGCAGACGATCAGAGAATGGGTCAACGTCGGAGCATAGTCCTGATGTTCACGCTGGTTCGGTCGCCGCAGGTCAAGCGTGCCGCCGGTTGGACGGCGATGCTGTTCGGACTGGTCGCGTTCTTTCTGGTGCTCACGTTTCCCTATGACGTGCTGCAGGCGCGCATCCTGGCGGAGGTGTCCAGCCGGACCGGTGTCGAGATCACCGCCGACCAGTGGGAGATTGCCTGGCCGTTCGGCCTGGGCTGGCGAGGGGTCAGCCTGTTCACGGAGGACAACGTGCGGGTGCAGATGGACGAGCTCCGGGTCACAGTCAACGCGGCAAGTGTGCTGACCGGCCGCCTGGCCGCCGACCTTGTGGCTTCGTTATCCGGCGATGCGCTCACCAACGGCGGACGCGCGACCGTCCGGGTGACGTCGGACTCCTGGTCCGGCAACGGCACAGTGTCGGTCGCCGGGCGAATCGAACACCTGCCGCTCTCCGCTCTCGGTTTTCAAGCCGTGCGCCGCGGGCGTCTCAGCGTCGAGTTCGCGCAGCGGTGGGAAGGGAATTCGTCGGCGGGCGGCACGGGGGGCATGGAAGGAACGTGGACCATCGACATGGCGGACGTCTCGATCGAGCAAATGGCCTCGGGTCAGATCCGTCTTCCCTCCATCACGCTGGCCCACGCCAGGATGACCCTGCAATGCCGGGCCGACGTCTGCCGGATCCAGGAGTTCACCGGAGACGGAGCCGACGGGTTTTTTCACGGAGACGGTCAGGTTACGCTTCGGCGGCCGTTCCGGAACAGCACCCTGGCGTTGTCCATCTCCGTGACGCCTTCTCCCGCGTTTGCGCAGCGCGCCGCCGCGTCGGGCCTGCCATTGGCAGCCGCCGGTGCACCGATGAGAGTGTCCGTCAACGGGTCGATTGCACAACCGCAGTTCTCAGTTACCTAGGAATCCGAGGGCCGTTCACTCGTCACGGATGACACATCGCGCTGGACGCATCACAGTCTCATGATGGTCGCTGATTGCATCGGACTGGACTTGGGACGGACCGCGATCAAGGCGGTGCGATTCCGCCGGACGCTCAGCGGCCGAGAGTCGGTGGAATATTTCCATCAGCCGATGCCATATGCCAATGAGCAAGGGCTTGAGCCCGCACGCAAGGCCGCTCTTCTCCGGAAATTCCTCTGGCAGAACGGCCTCTACCACGGAGACCTGGTCACCGCTCTCCCTTGCCGCGACCTCTTCATCCGCACCCTGTCATTCCCCTTCCGGGACACCGGCAAACTGGCCCAGGTCGTGCCCTTCGAAGTCGAAAGCCTGATTCCCCTCCCCTTGGAGGACGTGGCGGTCGGGAGCGTGGTGCTGCCGCCGGGAGCGACCAGGACCGCGCGATCAGCCAGCGTGGCCTCCGAGGTGCTGGTCACGGCGGCGCCCAAGAGCGCGGTGGCGGATCACATCAGATTTCTGGCAGAGGCCGATCTCGATCCCACCGCCATCAACGTGGACGGCTTGGCCCTGTTCTCCGTGACGGAATTCCTCAAGCAGGAAGGCGCCGAGGTCCCTGGAGATCTGGTCGTCATCGATCTCGGCGCGTCCAAATCCACACTCTGCCTGATTCACCAAGGCCGGCCTTTGCTCCTCCGCACGATTCCCTGGGGCGGAGACCGGTTGACCGAAGCCCTGGCCACCCGGTACGCCTGCTCGTTCGCCGAAGCGGAGCGGCGGAAGCGGGGGATGGCCGCGCCACAGGTGGAACCCTGGCTGGACCCGTTGTTGAAAGACGTCCGGATGACCCTCCATGCGTTCGAGTCGACGACACGGACGCGGATCAGGCATTGCTGGGTCTCAGGCGGAGGGTCGAAGCTCCGAGAGATGAACGGATACCTGGCCCGCCAACTCGAACTGGTCCCCGTCGGTCCCAGACAGGGGTTCGGCGCAGACTGCCCGCGCGCGTTCTCCGTGGCTTTTGGGCTGGCGATTCATCCGAAGATCGTGCGGCCTCGGTGGAAGATCCGTGCCCCGCGGTCGGCGGTCGCGCTCGACCTGAAGCAGATCGCGGAGTCGGCGGAGACCAAACCCGCCGTCGCCCGCCGGGATCTCTGGCTCGCAGTGGCAGGAGCCCTTGTGGTCCTCCTGCTGGCGCTCGCCGATCTCTCCGTGCGGGTCTCGCTCAAAGACGCCCGCATGAAGGAATTGAAGGCTGCGCTGCAGGCGCAGTTTCAGCGGAATTTCGGCGGGGGAGCCGCACCTGGTGAAGAACTGGACCAGGCCCGCTTTCGACTGGACGGGGTCAAGAAGGCCTTGAGCGTGATCGATGGATCACAGGCGCGGGCGCTGCCGGTGTTCGTCCAAGTCGTCAAACACGTGCCCCGCGGTCTGCCCTTTGCCGTGCGGGAGCTAACCATCGAAAACGGGGCCGTCCATCTGGAGGCCGAGACGGATTCCTTCGAGGCGGTCGAGAAGATCAAGCAGGCGTTCGCGGCATCAACGGCGTTCCAGGAAGTCGCCGTGAGCGACACGCGGGTCGGTACCTCGTCCAAGCAAGTCGTGTTCCGATTGGCATGCAAGGTGCCGATGCCATGACACACGCGCTCGCTCAACGCTGGAAGGCGCTTTCCCCCCGCGAACGGGTCGTGGTCGGCATCGGCGCGGCCGCGATCGGCGCCGCGCTCGTGTTCGTCGCCGTCGTCGATCCCTTGCTCGAGCGGCAGGACCGGCTCGACCGACAGCTCGTTCGCACGCAGCGGGAGATTCGCGAGATCGCGGCGCTCGGCGCCGAGTACGCCGTGCTGCGGGCGCGCCTCTCGATGCTCGAAAACCGGCTGCCGCCCCCCGAGGCGCAGTTTTCCCTCGTCGCCTTCGTGGAGGAGGCGGCGTCTCGCGCCCGCGTGCGCGAGCGCATCGTCGGCATGCAGCCGCAACCTCCGGCAGTGATGCAGCAATATCAGGAGACTTCGGTGGATCTGAAGTTGGACGGGATTCCTCTCTCTGACCTGTTGGCGTTGCTGGTCGAGTTCGAGCAAGCCCCGTATGACATCCAAGTCCGGCACCTGCAGATCAAACCGAAATACGATGCACCGTATCTGTTGGAAGCCAACCTGCGCGTGGTCGCCCATGACAGGCCGCGATGAACGGGGCGTCGCCTTGATCCTGGCGCTGCTCATCCTGACCCTGTTGGCCGCTCTTATCTTGGAGTTCGACGCCGAGGCTCGCCGGGAATATCGCGATGCGGCAGCCTTCCGAGACAACATCAAGGTCAACGCGCTGACCCGAGCCGGCGTCCAGGCCGCGCGGGCAGTGCTGTTGCAGGACCACAAGATCGAGAAGCTGTCGAACCGGCGGTTCGACGCCTTGACGGACGTTTGGGCGCTCCCGATCGTCGGCTACCAACTGGGCGACGGCGTGCTGTCCGCGCGGATCGAGGACGAAGCGGGCAAGCTCAACCTAAACGAGCTGGCGAACGTCCAGGATCCCAACCAGCGCGCCAACAAGATCAAGCGGCTCAAACGATTGTTCGAATTGCTCCAGATCCGGCCCGACTTGGCCGAGGCGATTGCGGACTGGGTGGATGCCGACGATGCACCGGAACCCAACGGCGCCGAGAGCGCCTACTATCAAACGCTCCGGCCGCCCTACCTGGCCGCCAACGCTCCCTTACAGACCCTGTCCGAACTCTATTTGATCAAAGGGATGACGCAGGAGATCGTGCAACGGCTGGAGCCCTATGTCACCGTCCACCCCTGGAACGCCGCCGACGGACGTACGAACTTGAACACTGCCTCTCCGATCGTCATTCAGACTCTTGACCCCCGAATCACTCCGGCGATGGCCATGGAAATCATGCAGGGACGCCCTTATCGCTCCCCCCAGGACTTGGATCAGATCGCCAACTTCGAGCCGATCGCGAAGGAACTCCGGCTCCTCCAGGCCTACGATGTGAAAACCAATCTTTTCTCCGCCCGGATCGGCATCACGGTCAACGAGGTGAACAAGACCGTATACGTCGTGTTACGACGGGACGAAGCGACCGGAGCCAGTTCCGTCCTGTTTTCCCGTCTCGAATAGCCGAGGCAAGTGTGTGAGGATGTGTCTTACCCTGTTTGCGCTCTCGCACTCCTGTCGCATTTCACCGAGTATGGGTAATCCCGCTTGCCTCTGAATTAACCTCGCTGTAACACCCCCGTTACTTCCGCGATACCTTCGGCTTCTACCTTCTTTCCTGTGCACCGAACCGCGAATCGTCGGCTCAGCCGCGTGTACTGCATACCATCATGACACAACAGGAGGAGGTGGAATGGTCTTCCGGACGAGGTCACTGAAATCGTGCGCATCGATCATGCTCGTGACGATTCTTTGGTTTTCACCCCAGACTGGATGGGCCCAACCCACTGAGCCCAGCAAAGGCACTCCCAAGGGTGACAGCCCGCGAACGCCACCCCGAGCAATTGGCCCGGTTCCGGTAGCGGATCGGCCTTCGCAAGTCGGCACCTATCTTAAAGAGACGGAGCCGACGCCGCTCGAAGATATCCTGCTGGAAAAAGGCATCATCACCATGGACGATTGGATACGGATCAAAGCTCAGGAAGAGAAAAGAGCCGAGGAGGTCAGCGCGGAGATCGGCATGATCAGCGGGCCACGGTGGTATGAACGGATCAGGATCAACGGATATATCCAGAATCGGTATGCCTTGCTCGATAACCCGATGATGGATATTCCGTTGGGGGACCGGGTCGCCACGACCGATCCGAACACGTTCTATATCCGGCGGATCCGCATGGTGTTTCAGGGTCAGATCTCGGAGCGACTGGCCTTTTATTTTCAGCCGGCGTATGAGGGCAACCAACAGGCATTATCCAATCTCGAAATCGTGGATGCCTTCGCGGATTTTTTCATCACCAAGGATAAGGAGCATCGGCTCCGCTTCGGGCAGCAACGGGTCCTGAACTCCTTCGATACCCTCCGGTCGAGCAGCAACAGGCAGGAACTGGACAGGCATGAGTCCATCCAAAGCGGCGCACCGGGTGAGCGCGACCTTGGGCTGGCCTATTTTTGGAGTCCCAAGATTTCCCAGCAGCGCTATGCGCAACTGGCGACCTACCACAACGGCCCGGGCGACTACGGCGATTTCGGCATCATCGTATATAACGGCCAGGGACGGAACAGGCCGGAGTTGAATTCCGACAAGCATGTCGGGATTCGTCTGGCACACCCGTTCGAGTTACCTGACGGCCGGCTCCTGGAGGCCGGCATGTTCGCTTACCGCGGGATCTTTAGTGTGAGCTTGCCGTCATCGAACGCTGCATCACGCTGTCCGCTGGACTTGCGTCAAGACGGCTCGTCAACGAATTGCCGAGTGCTCGATGAACGCTTGACCTGGTATGTCTGGACGCCGCCGCAGCCATGGGGATTGTTGGCAGAGTACACGCTCGGTCGAGGTCCGAAGCGGGACGCACAAGGCTTCATCCGTGAATCCCATCTTTACGGCGGGTACGTGCAACCCTATTACACGTGGCGGTACTCGGATGTGGGGTTGTTGACCGGCTACTTCCGCTGGGGTGAGTACTATGGTGGCATTAAGTCGATTCAAGGAGTGGACGGCCGGTCCAAGACGATCAACGTGGGACTCGTCTGGGAGCCCGATACCCATTGGCGGTTCGTCGCGGAATGGATGTATAAAGAAGGGTTGCATTCATCACTCGTCAGACCCGGCGTCGCTTTGACGAGCACACTCCCGCAAGAGGAATTTACCGGGAACCTGTTCAGGATCCAGGCACAGTGGTTCTGGAATTGATGCGCACTGTCCGGACATGCCGCCCCAGGGATACAACGTGATGCGACGAGGCTAAGGCTGTTGGGGGTGTGAGGATTGGGGTGCGCGTTTCTGAGCGAGGGTGAGATCCACCACAAGGACTTTGGCGGGGTCAGGATAGTTCCAGCCCCGTTGCCCATCCGGAAGATGAACTTCCGTTTCCGGCGGCCAGAACGAGAGCTTGAAGTCGCCGGCTCTCAGAGCCATGAGCGGTGCATCTACCGGATCGATCTCATAAGCCGGGTTGACCTGTCTCATCAAATCGGAAGGAAGGGCGCGGTGGTTTGCTAAGACGAGGTACAAACGACCGTCGCGGACGAATAATCCGCCTGACGTGACGGCCAGCCCGACGTTCGCATTGGAAAAGCGTCGGTAGAAGGTCGCCACCTCTTGGGGAGTGGCCAGGGCCAGCGCTCGGCTGAGCTGCGGCGCCATCACCCGAATCTCCTCAGCGCTGAATGCCGGTCCGACGGGCTTTTCCCCCGTAACCAAACGAAACACTGGATCTTGCAGCCTCTGGACCCGGATGCCCGCCAGAATTCCCGCCATGTGCTCGGGAGAAATCGAAGCCGGATGGCTATGACCGACTCCGGCTTGTACATCGACCTGCAGTTGGATGGACGTCAGTTGATCCTGATAGACGGGGCGAGGCGGCGGCAGGCTGTTGCAGCCGACGCCAATCAAAAGAACCCCTGCGCTGACCGCGGAGACAAGGTCGATCCGAGACATGGAAACGCCTCTTCCTTTCCGGGTGTTTGAGGAATGGCCTGTAGGCTCTTGTTCAGTCAGAATGAGTCCATCATTATAGCGGACGCGCCGGAAAAAAAGAGAGCTCTGCGTGAACCCGCATTACTGGTTGGAGCGCGGAATCGTGGCGGTGACAGGGCTCCCGATGATCATGGCCAAATTCTTCTCGACTTGGTTGCTGGTCAAAGGGAAAAACCTGGCCCGGAGCACGACGTCCTGGCCGTCACGACTGTTGATGAACTTCAAAAACTCCTGCGTGACGGGATCGAACTTCGCGTCAGGCGCCTTGTTCACGTAGAGATAGAGAAACCGGCTGAGCGGATACCGGCCGCTTGCGATCGACTCGACGGTCGGTTCCACGAACGGCTTCCCGTCTTCCTCCGCCAGCGGCACGATTCGGACCATCGAAGAGGGATAGCCCATCCCGGCATAGCCCATCCCGAGCGGGTCCTTCGCCAGGGCTAGTATGAGTGAGGCCGTCCCTGGCTGCTCTCGCACTTCGGATTTGATCTCGGCGTCGCGAAGAGCGACGTGCATGAAAAACTCGCGCGTCGCGGACCGCTCATCGCGTCCATAGAGCCGGATCGGCTGGTGCTCCCAGCCGTCTTTCAGTCCGAGATATCCCCACGTCGTAATTTCTGAGGGATAGCCGCGTCGACGAGCGCTGCTGAAAATGGCATCCACCTGTGCCAGGGTCAGCCCCTGAACCGGATTCTCTGCATTCACCAGAATGGCCACCGCGTCCATCGCGATCGGAATGGCAAGCGGCTCGTAGCCGTACTTGGACGTGAACCGACGAACTTCCTCGGTGGTGAGCGCACGCGACGTCGCCAAGAGCGAGGGCTTGGACGCACCCTCATGCCCTCTGTCTCTCGCCTTGTCGCCCCGACCCTGGAGCGAGTAACCGAACACGAATTCCGTCAGCGCCGCTTTGGATCCGCCTCCCTCCACGCCGATTTTCACGTCGGGGTGCCGACGCATAAAATCGGCCGCCAGCCGGCTCAACAACGGCTGCATGGTATCGGACCCGGCGATCGTTAGCCGGCCCGACAGTTCGGTCGCGGGGATGTAAGGCTCGATTGCTGCGGCAACCACCAGTCTCTCCTGACCCCAGGTTGGCTCACACAGCCAGGCTGTCGCACCCAGAACCGCAGTAACAAGAGCAAGACGGCTGAAGACCTTACATCGGAGAGGGCCCAATAACCGCAACTGTGACATCGCAACCTCCTGGAAGGTGTCGTTGATGGCAGATACCGCTCCCTGTTGGCGGGATCCGAAAAGCATCTTCATGCATAACCTTTTGCCAGGAGCGGGTTTCCTGCAGATAACAGCAGTGTTACAAACATGTTAACTCTCAGGACCGCTAACGCCCACGGTTCACACAACTTCGCCTCGCATCGACTGGTTGATCGCCTGGGGGGATTAGGTCTTACCTGGGGAGAATAACGTTGCGTAGCGGAGCAGACTGACCGACGGCGTTATTCTTTCTCCACCAACTGCCAGCCCATCTTGCGGAGGCAGCGCTCGGTGGCTTCGAGCAGCATCAAACGGATGCCCTGCTGGAGCTTGGGATCGCGCAGGGCGTCGCCTTCGCATTTGTTGTAATCCTGGGCGAAGGCATCCTTTGGTTTGTTGGGATGGACCCACTCCGCCGAGCTGCAGGCGGCGAGCGCCAGAAACAGGATGTAGACCGAGAGCAGGGCGAAGCGGCACATCGGGGTCTCCTCGCGTTGTCGGAGACGCGGAGTCACGCGGGGCAGAAGATAAACCGGATGGACAGGCCTGGTCAAGCGGCGGCAGCGGTCATCTGATCGACAGTCATTCTCGCCCTTTTCTCCTCCTCGATGGTATTGCCATTAGGTCTAAAGCGGTACAAGAAATCCACCTGTCATCCCTTGCAGTCCGACGTGCGACTCTGCTACCGTGCAACTCCACGCGGCACCGGCAGGGAGGAACCTCGTGAGCCCCTTAGAAAGTTTGATCCTCGACGCCAAGCAGGCCATCCTCCACGAGCAGCACAAGCGGTTTCAAGCTCTTCAGCGGGAAGGTCGGTGGCAGGAAGCGATGCAGCAATTTCACGTCACGCTGACCTGCGCGTCGGATCTGCTCAATGAGTCCCTCCGCGTGCTGGAACGCGCCTTGGACAACTACCGCGAGCAGCAACGCCTGTCACCGCCCTCTCCACCTTCCGATCAGATTTCCCCTTGAAGGCTTCCCAGAGCCGCCGCTTCTGTCGAGCCGATCACCCGCGCATGCTTTTTCGCTCGCGACAAGGAGTAAGACTGTCCGGGCGGCGGCACGAGCAGGATTGTCGAGCGGCTTAGCCATCTGTGCGTGGCGCACAAGGCCCAAGTAGTTGAACGGTCGGCCGAATTCCCCTACACTATCCCCTACGTTGCGCCGGATCCCGTCGCGGCGGTCAGCTTTTGACTTGATTCCGTTAGCGAGCTGGCGTAGCTCAATCGGCAGAGCAGCGGTTTTGTATACCGTTCCCACGCTTTTGGACCGCTTGGCCGAACCCCGCGACATCCGGCTGTTGTCCTTGATTGGTCAAGGAATTCAGACGAATTTCAGCAACCACGCCGTCCGATCCCATCAGACGTAACATGCGCCAAACTGACCGCGCGGTGAACATTTGGTGAACAGTGTTGCCAGCGGGCCGTCGACGCCATCTGGCCGTCAAGGCGTCGGTGCAAAGACGGGACGCGATCAAACGGCAAGCCATCTCCGACGAGCCGTGCAGCAGGGTCAAGCCGGAGATTTCAACAATCCCAGCTCCCTCGTTAAATCCTCAGTCGAATAACTGGACTTGAAACCCCGCTCGACGAGATAGCCCTCCATCTCCCACAGCGTAAGCCCGGCTTCCGCGGCCGCTTTTGACAAAGTTACCTTACCTTGCCGGTAGCGTTCCGCGGCTTTCTCTTTCACAAAGTCCGCATAGCCTCGCATCACGAGCTTCCTGATGATGGCACTCCGGTCCTCGTGCTCTTCCTTGCTCAACCGTTCGATCTTCGTGAGAACGTCCTTGGGCAGCCTGATTCCGATCGCATCCTGCCTCATGGTACCTCCATTAACATCGAGTCAATCACGGCACCGCTGAACCACCCGATTTTCCGCAGACCCCGAGCACTCTCCACAAACTTGTCCCTGCCAATAACCTTGGCTTTGTATAGCTTCAGCATAATGGCCGGCGTGCCGATCACCTTGAGGCTTAACAGCACCGCTTTCTTCCTAACGTTGTCGTCATCAGTGGCCAAGTAATCCGCGCCTTCCTGCCAGTACAGTGCAAGGGCTTCGGCTTCGCCGCCCTGCACGTTGAATTCCTCTGCTCTTCTCAAGAGAGACCTGTCATGAACACGCTTGACCTTCAGCTTGCCGACCTTGATGAGGTCCTCAGCCAGTACGGCGTCTTCATATCCCTTCTTCCTGCCGGCAAGGATCTCGTCACGCACTTCTTCCGGTATGACAACCGGCTTAAAATACTCGCAGCTTTTTGCCAAAAGCGTGAGCTTGGCCAGATGAATGACCACCATGGTGTCCTTGACGATCATCGTGCTTGCCTATTGTAACACAATGTGCACAATGTAGCATACAAGTGTTTTCGTGATGTGCCGGCGTCCCTCAACAGATACCAGCCAAAGCCTCCCCGATGACCGAGGGGTTCGGACCCCAGCAGCAAACTCCTGCCATCACCAACTATCGGGGTAAGTCGGATAGGAGGAGCCCGTCGCCGAGCCCTTCCCTCCTCAGAATCGGACGTGAGCGTTCCCCTCATCCGCCTCAAGCCATATGACGCCCATCGCGCCGCTCGGGAAATCCGTCGGTGCAGGGTTCTCACGATCCCTCGATGTCGCCGCCAGGTGATCGTGCTCCACGAGGAGCCGGCGGGTCGGGGATCGTGGTGATGGTCACATCGGCGTCGTGCGCCTCCAATGTTGTCCATCACTTCGATCCCTCCTTTCGTCGTCTTTTCCTACACGACCTGCGGGACGTTAGCTCCCTTTCGGGCGCGTCATGTGACGCTATCCGACCCATTACAGGCCGGCTTTCGCTTCTTCCCGCCTCCTGTGCCCGCTTGACTTGCAGTCCTTCCTTGCGAACGACCTTCTCCGTTGCCGGAGAGTTAGTCGGGGTTATCACGTTCCAACCAGTGAAGATGCGATCCGTCCGGTGGCCGCCTATTCCCCGGGGAAGCTTGATCCCGTTGGTAAACGGATCACCCACCCGTTTACCTCTTGCTCCCTTGCCGTTTTGGCCAGAGTGTTGAACCGGCGCGTAGAGTCGCCACCGATCAGCTACCTTTCACTCTTCGGATGTCACGAGGTTTATCAGCGGTTCACCCTCTGGTTCCACCTGCTGGATCTTTCCCTAGCCCCATAGCCGGGTTGTAGCTACCCAGCCCAGGTACATTTCCAAGAGCTTCAGACCCGAGGATTACTCCCCACGCCAGCCCTGGATGGGAACATCCAAACGGGATGGGATGGTCGATTCGTCGACACTTCAACTGGTTAGCTTCGCGCAGCAAGAACCGTCTCAGCGTGGTGGGATCGGGGTACGTCGGCAAGCCGATCCGGTAGCGAAAGACCCCGTTGGCCTGCAGGCGCGCGGTGGTCTCGATGCGCTCGAGACCCAGGATCATGGGGTAGAGAATCGCGCGCAACAACTCGCCCACGGTGTAGCGATTGTTTCGCTGAGCGAAGGCGACCTCCTTGGCGACTGCCGCCTTGAAGCCAAGGCGGGTCAGGAAGCGGTGCAGCAGGTACACACCTGCCGAACTGGGGGAGACCATGCGCGCCAAATCCGATGGTCAGTCTTCTGGGTCCTTTTGGACATCGGAATGAACCCTACCTAAGGCAGCACTCATTCAGAGGCGTCAAGATGCCCCTCAGGCGCATTGGCTGCGGCCTAAAACGTGTCCGATGTCGATATCGACGCCGGTTTGGGTTCAATGCGTTGGACTGGAATCAGAGGAAGAGCGTTCGAGCCCGGATGCGCGGCATGCGATCAGGCTCTACAAGGAGAGACACACGAGGTTCTTGCTCTGGTAGTGCCATCCGAAGGATAGCCTGGCGCACCTGGCAACAAGCCGCCCGCGAACGGTATCGTGTCCGCGGCACGGTGGATTTTCTCTGCGAGGCGACTCCCGGCGCCGGCAAGACCGCCTGGACGCTCGGGATTGCCCGCGACTGGCTGCACGAGCGTCAGGTGCAACACCTGGTGATCGTCTGCCGACCGCCCATCTCTGCCGGCAATGGGCCGCCGCCGGTGCCCGGCTGAACCTGGCCCTGGATCCGGAGCCCGCCGAGGGCCGGGAAGGCCCTGACTTCCACGGCGCCGTGCTCACGTACCAGCAAGTGGCCGCTCAGCCCCACCCGCGTCAATCGCCGCATGGCCTTTTTGCTGCACGGCTATCGACTGGGGTTGCAGGCGCAGCCCCCGCTGGTGACCGCCTGCCGGCCTGGACCAAGCTCCAGGAAGCGCCGCCGCGCAGCGGCTTTATCACGTGGGACGACTTCGTCCGGGTACGCGCCGCCTTGCCGCCACATGCCCGAATTCTGGTCACGATCGCCTACTGGCTGGGAACCCGCATGGGGGAAACGCTGCGACTCACGTGGCGCCAGGTCCGCTTCGATCACGCGCAGCGACTCGTGGACATTCAGTTGGACGCCCAGGACACCAAAACCAAGGAGGCCCGGCGCGCGTTGCTCGGCGGAGATCTGTATGAGGTGCTCTGGGCCTGGGCGCAGACCATCCGGCCCCTGCAGACCCCCTGGGTGTGCCATTATCATGGCCGCTGACTGACAACTCCTCGCACCAGCTGGTATACTGCGTGCGTCAAGACGGGCTTGGGCCGGTTCGAGCAGCCCGAGGCCCGCGACATCAGCTTGCGCCGGTATCGGGGACTCTTGCTACACGATCTGCGCTGGACCGCGGTGTCGCGCATGGAAGCGGCGGGCATTCCGTGGAAGATTGCTATGGCCATTTCCGAACATAAAACCGATTCGGTCTATCGCCGCTACCACAGCTACCACATCGTGAGCCAACAGGATCTGCTGCAAGCCGGCCAGCGCCTCCTGGCCTGGCACCACACGACTGAGTCTCGGAGTGAACAGTTCCGAACCATTCTCCATGAATAACGCTCTAACCTATTGATTTTCTGGTGAGCTGGCGTAGCTCAATCGGCAGAGCAGCGGTTTTGTAAACCGCCGGTTGGAGGTTCGATTCCTCTCGCCAGCTCCACACCATTCCGTAGCCGCTTCACCCGGCGTCGATCTGCAGCAGCCCTGCTCTTCCATTCCAACTCCTGCTGCACGCCTTCTTGTGCACGGATCTGCTTTGAAAATGCGGGTCCTGTCACCGACCAGCCCGTCCGTGCTCGCACCCCGCCCGGTGTAGGGACCCCGCTGCGCGCGGCTGGGCGCCCAGGTCGGTGCCACCCGCATTTTCATGCTGCAGGGTGAGCGCCTGGCGCTCATGAGGACTGCTTTGAAAATGCCCCCACACCCTCGAGAGGGAGAGAAAACCCGTTTCCCCTTGTATCTTTCTCTCTGCCCGCTAAGATGCCGGGCATTGCGATGAGGAGGTGATAGACCGATGCCCCTTGGGTCCAGGAAGATCGTGGGAGAGCCGGGTCGTCACCTCCTCGCCTCCCGAAGCTCGGACAGTGGCCTGGGCCCTGAGGTGCCCGCATCCTGCAAGGTCGAGCGTGCCGGAGACTTCACCATCAAAGGAGGTCCTATGACCGTCTCGTCGATTTTTGTCGGCATTGACATCTCGAAAGCGCAGCTGGACATCGCCCAGCGCCCCTCCGCGTCGCGGCCGGTGCTGCCCCACACCGACACGGGCATCGCCACGCTGGTCGAGCAGCTGCGTCGGCTCAGGCCCGTGGCCATCGGGCTGGAAGCCCCCGGCGGCGTGGAAGTGCTGCTCGTCACGGCGTTGGCCACTGCGGGGCTGTCGGTCCGCGTGGTCAATCCCCGCCAGATGCGCGCTTTTGCCAAAGCCACGGGGCAGTTGGCGAAGACGGACCCCATTGACGCGCAGGGGCTGGCCCACTTTGCCGAGGCCGTGCGGCCCACGCCCCGGCCGTTGCCGGATGCCGCCACACAGGCCCTCAGCGCCCGGCTGACCCGGCGGCGCCAACTGCTGGAGCGGTGAACGGCGGAGCAGAACCGCCTGAGCCGTGCGGCCCCGGCCATTCGCCGCCAGATCCAGACGCCTGGACGCTGGCTGGACCGCCAACTGGCCGAGCTGGAGAAGGACCTGACCCAGCGGATCCGCACCACCCCCATCTGGCGCGAGCGGGAAGATCTGCTGCACAGTGCGCCAGCGGGGGGTCCCGTGCTGAGCCGCACCCTGCTGGCTGACGTGCCGGAGTTGGGCCAGCTGACCCGCCAGCCGATGGCCGCCGTGATTGGCGGGGCCCCGCCCCCGCGCGGCCGCGGCACGCTGCGGGGCAAGCGAACGATCTGGGGCGGCCGCGCCCATGGCCGGGCCGTCCTGTACATGGCGTCAGGGGTGGCCACCCGCTGGAATCCGGTCATCCGCGGGTTCTACAACCGCCTGCGCGCCGCCGGGAAGGCCAAGAAGGTTGCCCTGGTTGCGTGCATGCGGAAGCTGCTGACGATTCTCAACGCGATGGTGAAGCATGAGACTCCGTGGCGAGAGGAGCCGTCGGCCGGGGCCGCCACCTCGTCTGCGGGGCCGTATAGATCAGACACCTCGTCGATCGTCGTTCCTAGGGCCCATACGTGCGTCATCGTTTCGTCACGTCATGCGGAAAATCCAAAGAGCCCCTTGACATCCAAGACAGTTGCTCTCCCCGGGTACCCATTGCTCTTCACGATGCAATGGGTGATGGAGAGGGGAAGGGTGAGGGACGACTTAGGGTGAGCCGAAGGCTCATGAGGACTGCGCAAAGCAATGTCCTGCCCGCGCCGCCGTTAGCATGATGACCGAACGCTGGGAGACTTCGTGCCGTCTCATGGCCGGACCGAGTGCCGTTCTTCGCGACCGACAAGGGGGTCGCTTACCAAAGGGTTCTGGAGGCTTTCTCTCGGGGCACGACCGAGGCCTTGTCGTCGAGTCGATTCCCGCCTTTTGCTCGTGTCCAAAAGAAATTTAGCACGTGGATTTGCATGCTATGGAAAAGATCCCGCCCTTTTTTTTGAGACCCTCGACCCCTTTGGGGACGTACTTGCAGAGAGACGACTGATGCGCTCGCCTATATGGTCTTGCTCCACCGAACAACAGCCATCCGATCAGCAGACCGGACCTCACGTCAAAACGTGGCCCGCAATTCGGCGAAGAAGGCGGAGGTCGGCTGGAGGCGGCCGAAGAAGGAATTGCGCTGGCCCGTGAACACATCCCATCCGATGAACCCCTTCCAGACATCGGTGAAGGCATAGGCGAGCGACGGCCGCACGAACACATCGCCGCGATTGGCGTTCCACACGCCCAGCACCTCACTCTCCAACGTTTGATGCCACCAGGCGGCCTTGATACGTCCGGTCAGCCCGAATTGGTATCGGTCGAGCTGCTGATTGAACGTGGCGTTCTGCACGGAGGCGAAGCGGACGACCGGATCCGAAATGGCGAAGGGATCGCGGTAGTTCACGATCGTCCGTTGATAGACTTGAAGGTTCACGTTCAGGTCTTCAGCGAGATCCCGATCCGCACCGAGCACGGCGAAGAGGAACGGCTTCTTGATGAAGGGATCGACTCCCGAGGCATTTTGCGTGTGGGTATAGGCCACTTCGCCCCGCACGCCATAGCGCCCCACCGTACGCGCAAAGTCGGCCCCCACCACCTGGATGCGGGTGTGGCGCAGCTCGATCCGGGTGGGACTCAGCGGCACGCCGATCGGATTGACATCCAGACCTGCGTAATAACTCACCGACCAGTCCAAATCCCCACCCGTCTGGTCGAGCTTCAAGGCCAACGCTTGATAGGTGAACGCACCCGAATCGCGTTTGTCCTCGGTGATGGTCAGTCCCGGCGGCGCGGTGAGGGGGATCGTGCTGGGGTTGAAGAGCGGAATCCAGATGGCCGACAGGGTATAGGTGCCTCGATAGACATTGGCCTTGATTGCATAACTGCCGATGCGCCGTTCTTCTTCGTCCTTGGCCGAAAGCAGCGTGAAATCCTTCGGCGTCAGGTTGTCCGTCGGGTTGAGCGCATCGGCGCGCCCCCAGGTGATAATCTGTTTGCCGACCCGAACATCGAGCGAGGGACCGTAGAAGTTGAGATACCCCTCGAGGAGTCTGGCCTGGGCGCCACCGGTACGGCGGAGATCCTGGTCTGTGATCCGGGCTTCGACCTTGCCGTCGCCCCACGAGCCGAACTTCGGCAGCGCCTTCGGCTGAAATGTGAGGCCCGGCAGACTGTGGGTGTCGTCCAAGCGCTTGGAACCGGAGTAATAATCGGCCCGGACGAAGCCGCCGAGGCCGGCCCGACCGAGCCACCCGTTGGTGGAGGCAGGCGGGGGAAAATCATCCGGCAAACCTTGGTCGGTCGTGGCAGCTTGCGCCGGAGAATCGGCCGGCCCTGCCTCAGCCGACCGACTGGACGAGTCAACAGCCGAAAGGGCCGGCTCGAACGCGAGGAGGAAACCGGCTATCGAACCCGCGACTGCAAGCGCTGGACCGAGATGCCTGCTCACGAAGGGTCAGGCTCCGCCGCTTGCGCCACTGCACGCCTCATGTGATCTATTTTTCCCGCTCCAAGTACCGTGTCGTGAAGAACTCATCGGACACGGGGGTCGTCGCATCGAGCTTCTCGAAGGTGATGACGGTGCGATGGCCGGTCTGATGATTGACCACCTCGCGCCGGAGCGCCCACCACTTGTGGGCGGCGGGATCGACTTCCGCCACATCGGGAACCGTTTGGGTCTTCAGCAGCCGACCCGTGACGTCGTAGTAGTCGACCTTTTTCTCCATGAAGTTGGCCTTGCGAATCCACGCGACCTTCTTCGCGTAGCCATAGTCCTTCTTGACCTGCTCGGTCGCCGGCACCGATTCGATGACGTAGCAGTCTTCGCCGTCGAGTGCCTCGGTTTTGAGAAGCGTGTGGGTATAGGTGTCCACGACGGGCAATAGGATATCGCCGTAAGAGAAATCCGAGCCGACGAAACTGTCTTTCTTGTTGCTCGCCACGAGCCGCCGCACTTTCTTGAGCGCGGGCAGGTAGATCCACATGTCGTCGTCACCATCGTAATGCTGCACTTGCAGGTAGCCCGTACCTTCGATGTCACCGGGCCGGAGAAAGCGGATCATCAGCTTGCTGTCGATGCCGTTCGGCTGGAGCAACGACACGCTCCGCGATTGGCGCACCCGCTGCTGGCCCTTGTCGTTGATCAACGTCATCGTGCTCTCGTTGTGCAGATACTTGATCTTAGTGACATAAAAATTCTTCTCCATGATCTCGCGGGCAGTCAGCTCCGCTGCGTGAGTCACTCCCGCCCACGCGCACAGAGAAAGACAGCCGGCCACGACGATGCCTCGCTTCATATTCCAGTCCTCCTTACGTTCAGACCTATCCGGCCACATCCTGCTCGGCCTCTCGTCCGGCAAGGCGGCGCTCGGCCCCGGAGCCCGCCAGTGCGAAAACAAAGGCGGGTTTGAATCGCGCCACCGCCGCCGGCACCAAGACGACGGCGGCGAGCGAGCTCATGGCCATCGCCAACGCCACGAGGAAGCCCAGACGGACGTGCAGCCGAAAATCCAGATTCCACATCAGCATGGCATAACCGGACCCCACCGCGAGAGCGACGTACAGGATCGCTTTTCCGGCGGTCGGCAAGGCAGCGCGCACCGCCCCGGCCAGCTCGCCTCGACGGCGCATTTCCTCCCGCAACCGATAGATGATGTAGATCGCGTAGTCGGCCCCGATGCCGACCGCCATGCCCGATACCGCCGAGGTGCCGATGTCGAGCCGGATGCCGAGCAGGCCCATCATGCCGAAATTGGCCAGGACAGTGAGGGCCAACGGAATCAGGACGAACACCCCAGCCAACGGCGAGCGGAGGACCAGCGACGAGATCGCATACACGCTGGCGGCGACGACGCCGATATTGAGCAACTTCCCCTCCACCATCACTTGGTTCAGCGCCGCCCCCTGGGCCATGCCGCCGCCGATGCTCACGCGGTAGCCCGCGGGAAACTCCCGGGCCGTAAACCCCTTGAGGTCGCGGATGATCGTCTCGATGTACGCGGTACTGTCGGTCTTCAAATAGGCCCAGAGCACGGAGGACCGGTATTCGTAGTCCACATAGGAATCAAAGTCGCCCGGATCGCCGGACATGGAATAGAGAAAGAGATATTGCGCGATCAAGTTGCGCGTGTCGGGCAAGGCATCGTAAACCGGATCGTCGGCATGCATCGCTTTGTTCATCCGCTTGAGGAAATCGGCAAGCGATTGGGTCTTGCCCACCAAGTCGTAGCGGGATTCCAGGTAGCGTTGCGTCGCCTCGATGGCGCGCAGCGCCGCCGGCTCCTTCATCGCATCCGGTCCCGGGCCTTCGATCAGCATGAACAGCGTGTTCGTCCCACCCATGCCGTCGTTGAGGGCGCGATCGTCGAGCCGCATGGGACTGGTCGGCGCGAATTCGCCCTTGAGACTGGCGTCGATTACCAATTGATGGAGCCCCACGGCCAGGACTGCGAGAAAGACCGCCGGCGGTCCGAACAAACGCCCCCACCGTCCGGCGGCGATGTGGTCGGCGACCCGGCCGGTGAAACGATCCAGGAGATCGGCTTCTCGCTCGCGCTCCACTTCGTACCGCTTCGGCGGAGCAAGCCACGAGCGCAAGGCGGGAATGAACGTCATCTCCAACAAGACAGCCGAGAAGATCCCCGTAGCCGTAAAAATGCCGAACACCCGGATGGTCAAGGTCGGGAAGGTCGTGAGCGCAAGAAAACTCACGACCGCGATCGAGCCCGCCGTGAGCATCACGGGCCCGATCTTGGTCAGGGATTCGATCACCGCCGCCGCACTGTCGTGGAGCCGCCCATATTCTTCGTAGAAACGTTTCAAAATTTGCACCGAGTGGCCGGCGGCCACCGCCATGATGAGAATGGGCGTCGTCGCATTGAACGTGTCCAACGGCACATCGAGCGTCCCCATGATGCCCAGGCCGCAGAGCACGCTCAGGATCGCCGTGGTCACCGGCACGAGCATGCCTTGAAACGATCGGAACGAGAGGTAGAGCACCGCCATGATCACAGCCAACGCGATGAAGAAAAACACGGCCATGCGCTGCGAATAGATCTCCAGCCACGCGAGCCCGGTGGCCATCCCGCCCAGGTAGAAGCGTACGTGGCCGCCTCGCTCGCGGGCAAGCACGGCTTCGACTCGCTCCTTGATCGCCCGATAGCCCTGCAGTTCCGGCCCGAATTTGAAATCCGCGATCACCACCGCCATCCGGCCGTCCTTGGACACGATGGAATCTTGGTAGATCGGGTTGGCGGCGATGGCTCGTTTGAGCCGCTCGATCTCCTCCGGGGTACGTGGCGCAGTTTCCATGAGCTGGCGCACGACCATGCCCTCGTCCGTCCCCGTGATGTCCTTGGCCTTGCGCGCCGCGAGACTGATCACATTGCTCCGGATCACGCCGGGGATCTCTAGCACGCCGTCCGTAATCCGCTGAATGATCTCCAGCACCGCAGGCTGATAGACGTCGCCCGCGACCGGCTCCACGCCGATGACGATCAAGTTTCGCCCGCCGAAGATGCGCTCGATCGTCTTCGTCGTGATGACATACGGATGGTCCTGCGGCAGATTGTGGTCCGGATCCACGATGACCGTCAGCCGCCCGATCTGCGAGGCCAGCGCTCCAGTGGTCGCGAGCGCCAGAACGATCACGGCCAGCCGATGCCGGACGATGAACGTCACGAAGCGGCGAAGCATCACGCACCTCCCTCCCGGTGAATTCCAGCACAGATCATCGTCGGCCTACCCCTTAATGACCTGCAACGCCTCGCGCAGTTCCTTGATCCGTTTGTCGAGCAAGGCCAGGTGTCGCTCGAGCAGCACTTGATCCTCGCGGACCTTCCAGAGGCGATGGAAGACGACCTTCACTTCCCGGCGCAAGGTCAGTGCATCCTGATAGGCCGGGGTTTTGCTCTGAGCCTCCGTGACGTCACAGGCCGTCATTTTCAGGGCATAGAGCTGATTGTGGAGCCGGTCGAAGGCGGCCTGATCGGTCGGCTGTTGGCGCACGGCTTGGATCGTCTGTTCGATCATCGCGGCCAGATTGATTTGGGTCTCGATCCCGCTCGCTCCCTTCGCCTGTCGCACGAACTCCGCCGCCTGCGGATGCATCAGACTGCCGCAGCCAGCGGTCAGGAGCAGAGCGACAACGCACAGTCCTCTGACGACGCTTCCTTGACGCATGGGCACCTCCTTGTCGATTGCGGTTACGCTCGGCCGCCCGCCACTCGGGCGTCGAGGCTCAACGGCCCCGGGCCGTAGGCCAGTACGTAGAGCAGGCCGCCGGTCATGGCCAGGTTTTTCAGAAACATGATGAACTGAATTTGATCCGCGAAATTAGTGTGAAAGATCGCCGTCGCGGGAATCATGAAGACGATCAGGAGCATCGCGCCCACCCTCGTCCAATAACCCAGGATGAGAGACAGGGCGCCGGCGAGCTCGAACACGATCGCCCCGACGAGGAACACACCGGTCGCCGGCATCCCCATAGCACTCATGTACTGCTGCGTCCCAGCGGGATCCGCGATCTTGTGCAGGCCGGAGAGCAGAAAGATCGTCGCGAGCAGCACCCGTCCGATCACACTCATGAGTCCTTGCCGTTTTGGGTCCATGTGAGCACCTCCTGTTGAGCACCTGCTGGCACCGAGCCCTGCACGGCGCCGATTCCGAAGCCCTTCGACTGACGCGACTGCGCGGTCACTCGAGACCCATCATTCGCGCTCTCCCTTGTGTTCTCGCTTGCCAGGCGCCCGCCGTGATTCCGACTTGCCGGAAAGCTCATGTGCGCAGTGCCTCAGCCCTTCCATCAACCGGCTGCGATTGAAGCGGAAATAGGCTCGTTGCCCTTCCCGCCGGACCGAGATCAGGTCCGCATCCAGCAGGATTTTCACGTGGTGCGAGATCGTCGGCTGCGCGAGCGGCAGACGCTCGTTCAACTCGGCGCAACTGATTTCGTCTCGCTCGGCGATGAGGCAGAGTAACTTGTAGCGATTCTCGTCGGCCAACGCCTTGGCGAGGCTGAGAACGGGATGCCCTCGGGTCATGACCTTCCTTTTTGTTCCTCTTTGTTCGATATATTCAAATACATCAATAGACGACCGCTGTCAAACCGCACGTTGCCCTCCAAAAAAAGGGGTCGGGAGTCTTTTTCAAGGCGCGGGCCGCTATAAAGACTCCCGCCCCTTTTTCTTCGTCTTCGACCCCTTTTTCTGCGACTTTGGCTACCGTGTCGCTGCCTGCGGAAGGTGGTTCAGCGTCGGCGGGAAGGACAGTGACAGTGGATTTTGCGGAATCACCTGGTAGGTCGGCATCCTCGGCGCGTGAGACGGCGCGCCGGGCGGCGTTGGCGGCTGCGGCGGAGCGGGCGGTTGTCGGGCTGCAATCGCTTGCTGGACGACTCGAATGTGGCGATTGGAGGGATCGTACTCCCGGGCTTGCGCGATAAGCGCTTGGAGTTGGCCCATCGTCGCCGCGGACGAGAACGCCAGCACTGGCCCAAGGATCATCCAATCGGTCCAGGCTTGTGACACTAGCGTATCGGACTGCATCTTGTTGAGCAGGTCTTGTCGTTGCTTGCCGAGTTGGCGCACCTCTTCCGGCGTGGTCGCACGTGCCAAGGCCTGATTGGCCGCGTCCAACTGGCGCTCGAGTTGCTCGACTTCCGCCTTGAGCGCAACCAGTTCCTGGCGGGCATCTTCCTGCCGGCGCAGCGCCGTGATGGCCCGGGCGACTTCGTCGCTGTCGACCTGCGCTGTCAGGTCGACCCGAACCACAATGGTCTCCCCGTCGAGCCGAGTGGTCACCCGGCGATCGAGCACGGCCACCATGCCCGCCGAATAGGTGCGGATCTCATCCCGCGTGACATCGAGATCGCGGACAACCGTGACGCTTTCCAAATAGGTTGCCACTTGTTCCAGGACATGGCGTTTCGCGGCCTCCGTCGCAAGCGTGATCGCGTCCTCGCGGGTATCGCGCTCGCCCATGCGATACTCGCCGCTGGCCGTCACGACGCGGGGTTCGGCGAGAGCCAGGGTACCCAGACCGGAGACCGCAAGGAGCATGGTTGCCACGCACATCGCGACCCGGCCTGATGCCCGACGGTTCAACGGATTCCAAGGTCCCGGTGCCGTGACCCGGCCGAGAACTCGCGTGGCCATGGTCCCGATCCATGGATGAGTGAGAACAGAGCGCATGGTTGGGCAAGCAAGGGCGGAGCTGAAACCAGATTCTCTCCGGGGGTCGTTCCCGCGGCGCCGACCAACCGGCCGACGCGCGACTCTCCGAACGTTGACCGAACCAGAGGCGAGAGTTTGCCCCCCGCGCGCCGGCGTGGGCACCTGCCGGCATAGCTCTCCTCCACCGACAAGATCCTGGCAGGTGCCGTTTCCTGGAGGATCGCCTCCGGAAGTTCTCTTACGGGAATGCAACGCTGAACGTGACCTCATTGCCCCGGTCATTATACGCGAGGTCGGGGAAAAGCCCTTGCACGAGGAAGAGTCCACGGCCGTTCGCATCCTCGGTGGCACACGGCGTGCGAGAGCGAGCGAGCAGGCTTTTCCACCGGAATCCACGCCCCTCGTCAGAGATGCTGTACCGGAGGGCTCGTTCCCGTTTGTCATACATCCAGCGAACGGTTACCCGCCGGCGCGCCAGGCGCGGGTCGCGACGTTTCGCGGCAACCAACTCCTCATAGGTCCCTCGAGCCAGGGCAGCTTGTTTTTCTTGATAGTAGATCTCCAAACTTCCATGCTCCACGGCATTGAGTAACAGCTCCTGCAGGGCCGCGCGAAGATGGACCCGTCGGCCAGACGGGACGGATACGGCCGTATGGTGGACCATCCAGGCCACTGTCGATTCCACCAGCATCGGATCGGGTTCGCAGATGATCGCGCCCTCCATGCGTTCGACAGCCGGGAGTTCCTTGACCGTGGACTCCATAGCGTGTTGGGCTCGCCGAATCGCACGTTGCAAGTCTTCGCGAGTCGTCGGGGTGTGCAGGTACGCCAGCGCGCCGGCCTTCAGCGCGTCGAGCTCGGCCCGTTCTCCAGGATCAGGACCCACAACGATGACGGCGCTCGCGGGATGACGGTCGCGTAGCTCCTCGATGAACGACAAGGCTTCCTGACCTGGGGGTACCAGTTCGACACAGAACAGATCCGGCGTCATCGCCTCGGCGGTAGTCCGGATCACCGCCGGATCGGAGGCAGTCACCACCGAGACCCCCATGTTCTTAGCCACTTCGTGCAACCGAGCACGGGTTTCCGGACAGGACACCATTGCGATCATAGTGGGCTCAGCACCGTTTCGATCCATACGACTTCCTCCTGTCTTCGCCAGCCTCACGGCTCGAGCGCCCGCAACGCGCCGATGAGCCGCGTCACTTCCGTTTCGGCCTCGGTCCACAGCGACGGGTCGCCCGCTGCGATGCCTGCACGGGCGGCCTCTTCGAGCCGGCGACACGCCGCATGCGCTCTGGTGGCCGCAAACTGAAGGACGGCTCCTTTGAGGCGGTGCGCAGTCTTGGCCAGCGCGTCCAGATCGTGCCGAGCCCAGGCGAAGCGTAGCGTCTCCAAATCATGTGTGGCTTGATCGACGAACAGGCCAGCCAATTCGATCAGCAGACTGCGATCGCCGTCTATTCCGGCCAACGCCTGGGCCTCATCCCAAATAGGATGCACCTCGTTGTTGGCCTGCTGCGTATCGATTCCCTCGATCATGCGCGTTCCTCCTGAGCGGTGGACGGGTTCTCTCTGGCCTCCGGATCGACCGCAGCCGCCTGACATTCCCCCCCCCGGCGCCCGATCCATTTCTCCAGCATTGCGGCCAGGGCTTCTTTGCGGATCGGTTTGCTCAAGAAATCGTCCATCCCCGCATCGAGGCAGGCTTGGCGGTCATCGGTGAACGCGCTGGCCGTGAGCGCAATGATCGGACGGCGGATGGGGGTGGTACCTTCTCTCTCTTGCTCGCGGATCGAACGGGTCGCGGCGAAGCCGTCGAGTTCCGGCATCATGCAATCCATCAGAATGAGCGCATATTCGCCCCGCTGCGCGGCTTCGACCGCCAGGGCGCCGTTGGCAACCACGTCCACGGCGTATCCCAGTTTCTCGAGCATCTTGACCGCCACGAGCTGATTGACCTGATTGTCTTCCGCCAAGAGGATCTTGGGGCGCGGTCTGGCCTCCTTCAACGTGTGCCGGGTGACGATCGGCTCGGGCCTCCCGCCCTCGCCCGCCCTCTGCCCCAGCACGGTTTGCAGGCATTCCCTCAAGGCCGCCTGCCGCAACGGCTTCTGCAGGTACGCCGCGAAACCCGCAGCCTGCGCGGCCTGCGCATCTCCCCGCCGTCCGACCGCGGTGACGGCAATGAGTTTCGGGCGCGCAAGGGCGGAATCGGCGCTGATCGCTTGGGCGAGCTCGTAGCCCGTCATACCAGGGAGTTGCAAATCGATGAGCGCAAGAGCGATCGGGCGTCCGGCCTGCGCCTCGCTTCGCAGAACATGCAGGGCCTCTGGACCGGTCGCCGCTTCCAGCACGATCATCCCCCACGCAGATACGAGCTGCCGCACCGCCAGCCGGATCGGCACGTGATTGTCCACGCAGAGGATCGAGTGGCCGACGAGGCTGACAGGCGACTCGCCGGACGCAGTTGGTCGCGGCTGCGCGACTCCGAAGGGAACGGTGAACCAAAAACAGCTCCCCCGTCCCGCTTCGCTCTCCACGCCGATTTCACCTCTCATCAGCTCCACCAGCCGCTTGGCGATGGCCAATCCGAGTCCGGTACCTCCGTACTTCCTCGTCGTGGAGGCGTCCACCTGGGTGAAGACTTGGAAAAGCCGGCCTTGGTCTTCAGGTTTGATACCGATGCCGGTATCCTGCACCTCGAATTTCAGGCCCACCTGGTCCGCAGAGCACGCGACGGCGGCATGCGGCGTCACCCGAACCACAACCTCGCCGCGTTCCGTGAACTTGACGGCGTTGCCGATCAAATTGAGCAAAATCTGGCGAAGCCGCGTCGGATCGCCAGAGACCCAATCCGGCACCCCCGCTTCGATCAACGCAACCAGCTCCAGTCCCTTTCCGTAGGCCCGCTCGGCCAACAGATCCGTCGTTTCCTCCAAGCACAGCCGCAAGTCGAAGTCGATCCGATCGAGCTCGAGCCTGCCCGCCTCGATCTTGGAATAGTCCAGAATGTCGTTGATCAACGCGAGCAGCGTGTCGCCGCTGCTCTTCACCGTTTGGAGCATGCGGCGCTGCTCGTGTGTCAGCTCGGTTTCCAGCAACAAGTCGGTCATGCCGATGACCCCGTTCATGGGGGTCCGGATTTCATGGCTCATCGCCGCGAGAAACTGCGCTTTCGCCTGGGCGGCGGCGAGGGCCTCATCGCGGGCCTGTCGCAATTCTTCGTTTTTGGTCCGCAGCTCATCGGCTGCCTGCCGGAGGGTCTCTTCCATCCGGATGCGGTCCGTCAAATCTTGGGCCACGCCCATCGCTCGCTGTGGAATCCCACGCTCGTCCCTCGCCACGACCTGACCCCGCATGAGGACCCATTTCCACTGGCCAGACCGATGCCGAAGCCGGTGCTCGAGCGCAAAATGATCCGGAGCGTCGGCGAGCTTCAGAGCGGCCAGCATCGCATCGAAGCGCGCGAGATCGTCGGGATAGACACGCAATCGCCAATCGTTGATGTTGTTCAAGGGAATCGGATGGTCTTCGAGACCCAGCATGCGCACCCAGGCCGGGCTGTGGTAAGCGTGTTGAGTGCGGAGATCCCAATCCCAAATGCCGTCGGTCGTCGTCTCCATGGCCTGGCGAAAGCGATGTTCGCTGGCCCGCAACCGTTCTTCGGTCTGCTGGCGATCGACGAAGAGACCGAGTTGGATCCCCACGCCGTGCAACATCGCGGCGAGCGCGTCATCGGGCTTCCGCCGGGTCGCGCTCGCGAGCTCGATGACCGCAATGGGGCTCTGCTTGACCGTGACCGGAAAGGCGACACCGCTCCCAGAGGTCGATGCCGCATGGCCAGCCCCCTTGGCACGAGGCCAGAAGTCGCCTGGCTCGTCGCTCCACTCGACCTGTGCGGTCGCCCACACCGTTCCCGCCAGACTTTCCCCCTTGCGCAGGCTCCGGTGCGAGGCCGTCTCGGTCAGGGCCCCACGCGGCTCATCGGGCGCACTCCAGACGGCAATGGGACGAAGCAGCGCCGCCTGCTCATCGACCATCCAGAAGCACCCCGCATCCCATTCCAAATGGCCGCACAGCGAATGGAGGATCGGCACGGCCAAGTCGTCGAGGCCGCCGTTCCCTTTGGTCAACATGGCGAGCTCATATTGCACCGCCATCGCTCGTTCGGCCTGTTTGACGCTCGTAATATCCACGAGGAGCCCGCGCAACGTCGTCGGACCGGAACCGGAACGGCCGACCACGACCAGATCTTTGACCCACACCGTCCGCCCATCGGCCGCGCGCATGCGGTATTCGATCGTGTGGGAGCGGCCTGCAGCGGTCTCCTGCCGGCAGAACGCGACCACCCGATCCCGATCCCACGGATGAACGTGATCGATCCAGAAGGACGGCTCCTCGGTCCAGGCCGACGCTGGATAGCCGAGCAGGTCCTCAGCTTGGCGACTGACAAACAGGAACTGAAAGGTCTCGGGGTCGGCTTCCCACACCACGCCGTCGATGGTATCGATCATCGATTCCCAGCGCTGACGGGTGTCGAGCAACGCGGTTTGCAGCCAGCGGTCAGCGGTGAGATCGACGATCGAGTAGAGCATCACGCGCCCCGGCCCGCTGCCGATCGGCCTCGCCGCCACGCGCAGCACCAGTTCCGTCCCGCTCCGATGGCGACCGGGTCGATCGTCACCGGGCCCGATTTCCTGGCCGGCCGAGTGAGCCCCATCCGTCTCCCGAGGGCAATCCGTGAGCAAGACCTCGATTGGCCGACCGGTCAGCTCTGGGCGCCGGTAGCCGAACATCCGCTCGACTTCCTGATTCACCTCGAGGATCATGCCGTTCACGTCGGTGAGCACAAGCCCGCAGCCGGCGACTTCGAAGACGGCGTTCGCCAGGCGCTGATCTTCATCGCGGCCGACTCGAGGAAGCAGAGGTTCGGCCTCGGCCTCGCGTCTCCGTCGGATGAGCCGGTTCACTCCGATAAGCACCGGCACAAGCACCACCGCGCCGAGCCCGGCGACCACGGCAGACACCCGCTCGACCAACGGTCTTCGCGAGACCGCCGGATCGGCGCGGATCAGCATGCCGATCGCCGCGCCCATCACCACAGCCAGAGCCAGGGCACCGTAGAGCCCGAACGCAAGTCTGTTGGTCGCCTGGCCGGAAGCCAGGGGCACCCTGTGCCCTCCTGGTCGCTCCCCAGCGACTGCGTCAGGAGCCGAGCGGCATGCCTCGGCGTCCGACCGAGTCGCCTCTTCAGCAAGATTCACAGTCACCGGTGATCTCGCATACAAACAGGGCCACGTCGTCGGGGAACGCCGCCCCGCCCATCCACGCCTCGGCGGCACCCACCACCCGAACGACGAAGGCGTCGAGCGCTTCTTCGGCGTAGTCCCGCATCGCCTGAGCGACACGATCCCGACCCCATGGGTCCCCAGCGGAGTTCGGCGCTTCATAGAGCCCGTCGCTCATGAGCACCAGTCGATCCCCCGGCGCCAGCGTGATTTCTGCGGAACGATAGGAGGCGTCCGGAAGAAATCCCAGTGGGAGCGAGGGCCGATCCAGCCACTCGACGGGACCGTTCCGGCGCAACACCAGCGCCCCGCCGTGTCCGGCCGCCGCGTATCGGACGGTGCCGCGGTCGATCCGCCAGCACCCGAGCCAACACGTAAAATAGAAGCCTTCCTCGCCCAACGGAAAGCGGCGGCCTGCCTCTATAAGGATCGTGCCAGGGCAGACGGCGCCCTCGGCAGTGGACCGGGCACGCTCCCGCACGAAGGTCGAAAACGCCGCGGCCCGTAGGGCAGCCGACACCCCATGTCCCGACGCATCCAGCATCGCCAGCCAAACGGCACCGTCGGACGACGGCTGGACCATGAACAGATCGCCCCCCAGTGCGAGCGACGGCCGATAGACCCAGGCGCAGGTCAGACCGGCGCCAAGCCGACCTGGTCGCGGCAAGAGGGTCCGGACGTACAGACCCGCAGCAGCCAGCTCGGATTGAAGCTCCCGATGGGCGGCGTCCACCTCCTGGATGAGTCGGCTAGTCCGCAAGCCGGCCTGAATACGCGCCATGAGTTCATGCTTCGTGGCTGATTTCGGCAAGAAATCATCAGCCCCGCGGGCCAGTCCTTCCGCCAGTTGTTCGGGTTGATCCAGTGCCGTCAGCAGAATCAAATAACAGGTCTTGAGCGCCTCATTGCGCCGCACCGCTTCGCACAGGGATGGGCCATCCAGGCCGGGCATCATCCAATCCAGGATGGCGAGGTCGGGCTGGACGCGCTCGATGAGCGCGAGCCCTGTCCGCCCGTCATCAGCTTCGTGCACGCCATACCCCAGACGTCTGAGCCTGGCGGCCGTCGCCGCTCGACTGACCGCGTCGTCATCGACCACCACGATCGTCGCCTTCTCCGCGGTGCCTGGTCGCCCGGTCATCGTCCGTTGCCCGATGTGGTTTGTGCCACCCGGTACCGTCATCCTCGCTCACGCCCGCGCGGGCGCCGGCACATCGCGCAGCGCCTCCTCTTCCGAATCGTAGATCGGGATCATCGCCGCAAGATTGGCCAGGGCCAGGATCTCGCGGACATACTGCTGGGGTTTGAGCAAACTCACGCGCCGCTGCAGGGCTTTGAACGACGACGCGGCGAGGGCCAGCATGCCCAGCCCCGAACTGTCGATAAACCGGACGTGCTCGAGATTCACGATCAAGTGCCGGCAGCCGCTCTGCCGCGCCTGGTCGATTGCAGCCTTGAACGGCTGCCGATTCGCATAGGTCAGGTCTCCGTTCACATCGCAAATGACGGTCTCCGCCGTATGACGGGTCGAAATGTGCATGGATGCGCTCCTTGGTTGAACACCTCCTGCCGGATCCTTCAGTGGCATCCACCACTGAAGGATCCGCAGGCCTAGCTCACGTTCATATCGGCCGGCCGCGACGAAACTGAAGGCCCGCTCGCTGCATTGGCACCTGTGCGGGCCGCCTCGCTCGATCGTTCGGGCACCACGATTTCCACCCGGCGGTTCTTCGCCCGGCCATCCGGGGTGGAATTGTCGGCAATGGGCCGGGAGTCGGCGTAGGCGTGAGCGGCCGCATGGGCGGGCGGCACGCCATAGAGCTCAGTCAGGATCCGCACGACCACCACGGCCCGCGCCGCCGACAGTTCCCAGTTCGAAGGATACCGCGCACTCCGGATGGGCACGTTGTCCGTGTGACCTTCCACCTTGACGGGACGATCCAGCTCGATCAGCACCTCGGCCAGCGCCTGGAGAAACGGTAAGGCTTCCGGACGCAGGTTGGCCTCACCGCTTTCGAACAGAATGGGTTCCGGAATGGAAATCACGATGTCTCCGTCCGCCCGCTCCATGACATGGATGACGGCAAATTGCGCGGCCGGCTGCATCACCTTGACGATTTCCCGCAGCCGCCTGATGACCGGTTCCTTGTTCCCCGGGAGGCGCGGGGCGACGAGGGCCGGCTTGTATTCCCCGATATTGAACGCCAGGGGCGTCGTCGGCTGACTGACAATGGGATGAAGCGCGGCCTTGATCGATTCGCTGACGGTGCGAAACCGGCCTTCGTTGACCACCGAGACCGAGTACATCACGACGAAAAACGCGAACAAGAGCGTGATGAAATCGGCGTACGACACCAGCCACCGTTCATGGTTCTCATGCTCCTCGTGCTTGTGCTTCGCCATCGATCCACCTGTCCCGCCGCTTACGCCTTTTCCTGGCTGCGTGCTTCCTCCGGTAGGTAGCCCTCCAATTTCTCCTGCAGCAACCGCGGATTTTCACCTTGCGCGAGCCCCACGAGGCCCATCGTCAGCATCGCGCGATGGGCGGCTTGTTCCTGGAGCTTGAGCTTGATCTTGTTCGCGATCGGCAGAAAGAGCAGATTGGCCGACCCGACGCCGTACACCGTGGCCACGAAGGCGGTGGCGATGCCGCTGCCGAGCTTCGAGGGATCGGCGAGGTTTTCCATGACGTGGATCAAGCCCAACACCGCGCCGAGAATCCCGATCGTCGGCGCATAGCCTCCCGCAGCCTCCCAGACCTTAGCAGCTCGCAAGCCGGCCTCCTGATGGTGCTCTGCCTCGATCTCCAGAATGTCGTGCACCACCTTCGGATCGGTTCCGTCCACGATCAATTGCACGCCCTTGCGAAAGAACGGATCCTCGATCTCCTTCAACTTGCTTTCGAGCGCCAAGAGCCCCTGCTTTCGGGACAAGTTGGCCAGTTCCAGAATCCGGGCGATAGCGGCCTGATGGTCCTGCCCGGCGTTCTGGATCGCGAGCTTCGCCATGACGAGGCTTTTCAGCACCACCGGCAACGGATGCTGGACACAGATGGCGCCGATCGTGCCGCCGATCACGATGACGAAGGCCGTCAACTGGAGAATCGAGCTGAGATGGCCTCCTTCGAGGGCCTGCCCGCCGACGATCGCGCCGAGCGCGACGACGATGCCAATGAGGGTGGCGAGATCCATAGCCGCTCAACCTTCCTGGCCCCGTGCAGACGACAGAGGAGCGGACGCGACACACATGGTCACTCCCCTTCTCAGTCCGATCACCGCTTGGCCGTGTCCGCCGCCGGCTGCTCGGCCGGCAACAGGAGTCTCGGCAGATCCAGCAGGATCAAGAGCCGATCGCGGACACGGCCGACGCCCTGCGTGTACTCGGCTCCGGCTGCCGCGCCGACCGTCGGCGGCGGCTCAATGGCGCTCCGCGGGATGCGCAGCACTTCCTCCACCGCGTCCACGGCCAATCCGACCACCCGCCCACGAACCGACACGACGACGATACGCGAGCGGGCGGTCCGTTCGGTGTCCGGCATCCCGAAGCGTCGCCGCAGGTTCAGCACTGGAATGATCCGTCCTCGCAGATTGATCACCCCTTCAACATGGGGAGGGGCTTTCGGCACGCACGTGATCTCGGCCATGCGATTGATCTCCTGGACACTCAAGACATCCAGGGCAAATTCTTCGCTTCCGACCCGGCATGCCACGAACTGGCAGAGTTCGTCCCCCGCCTCCATCGGCCGACGGTCGAGCGCGGTCGACGAGGACGCATCCGCCGCGGTCAGGCTGTCGTACTGGTTGGCCATCGCCCTCTCCTTTCCATGACCACTCGCGCGCGTTAC
>JBBIOW010000002.1:0-2782 GCA_037443165.1 Nitrospiraceae bacterium
CGAGAGCGGGAGTGAAGCCTGTCCGCCATACGAGCCAGCTCGACCCGAGCCTAGATTAGGAATTGTGGCGACGGGACAAACTCCTTGATTGTCCAGGGATGAGCGAAGCCGGAGAAACCGGCCGGAAGCCGAAGAAGCAGGGGGTGAGATTCGATCCCTTTAAGCCATAACGTCTGACTTTAACAATTAAATCCAAGCGATCGATTTATTGGTAGTTTATTTCTATCGTTTATCCTCGAATCAAGACAGGCATTTCTCCTGAGCCCTCCTAGGGCAACTACTATCTTGTACCCAGAGTGACCCATCTGATTTACTGACCAAGGGTGAAGGTGCCTGCTTTGGCTGTGCCCACCCAAGGCAGCAAGACGTCTCTACTTCCTCCTGGAGAGACGTGCCTTCACCCATGCACTTATCATTCTCTCTGATGAGGGTGGAGGTACGTCTGCGGCACCGGTTCATGGGCTGAGTACCGGGAAGCCGGGTTACGGTCGCCCATCACGCGATTCCCGCCTCGACTTTAATGCTCCGACCGCTCTGCTTCATCGCCCCAAGGCGAATTCCGACTCTGTGCCCGACCGCGGGTCCGGTATCCGTGTCGTTGAAATAATCAGCTCGTCGTACCAGATATAGCCGATAGGATGGCTCTGTTGGGGGCTTTTCCCCGTGTGATATGGGAGAAGCCAGACCTTGCCGTATTTCGCTGCGGGATTGTCGTTGGCCAAATCATACCCGTTCCCAGTCCCCGGGATGCTGACGCCGAAGAAGGTGACTGGTTCCGGGCTCAAGTTAACAACTAGCCGAGAAGGCCGACCTTCGCGGGCAACCCAAAGCTGGACCGTGCTATCGGAATGGTAGCGGCCGTCGTTCTGATACCAGGTGCCGATCTTGACGTGAAGCTGAAAGCTCATCCATTCGTTCGCCACGTAACCCACGCTGCCTGAACTGGAGAGCCCTTCATACTGCCCATCTTTGCCTCCGCAACTGTGATACATCTGCGGGTAGCCGAGCTGGTAGCCATTGTGCACAACCAGCTCCAGTTGCGTACATGAATGAGCGGTGAACCCCGGTCGATCCCCCTCTCCGACGATGAGCTGTTTCCACCCGCCGCCTTCTTCGAAATATGTCTCGAGAAACTCGGGGGAGAAACGTTGGCGCCACTGAATATAGAATTCCTCTCCTTCACCAAACTGAGTGGAAAGATCATCGGCGAAGTTCAGCCAGAAACTGCCCGATGTATCGGATCCCGAAAACGGGGGAACTTCGAACCGTAAGGCCCCGGCTCCCGAAGCCTTTTTATCCGAGACCAAAATTCAGCCTTATTCCCGTTGCCCCCACGGAGGTATCACGTGGGAGTCAACCTCCGCCTGTGAATCAAAGCCGAAGCAGCGAACAACGCCCGGTGTGCTGCAACGGGCCACAAAGTCTTCATCGCCTCCGTGCCCGCGCATGGGCAAAGCCGGCGCCCCGGAGCATCCTCCTAAAACCCCGACCCAGAGCAGAATGATCCCGCCGACCCGTCGCATCGACCCCACGTTCGCGTACCGATCATACCTAACAGAAACCAGAGCTACGACACAACGCCAACCGGGGTTCCAGAACCCGGGGCGTCCTTGAAGCAACACCTTCCGCTTCACAGCCTTTCAAGACCCTACACGTCGATCCCTTTCAGGCGGCTCACGATCCCGCCAGCCGCTTTCGCCCGTGGACGCCTAAGTCCCTTCCCGCTTGGTAGGGGGGCAGCCCTTCATTCGTAGAGGCACGCCTACATCAACGGTATTTTCACCGCGTTCCCCATCGTCTTATGGTGGCCACACGGGGTTCACCCATATACAAAATCGACGGCTCCGTGGCTTTCACAAGATCGCTGTGAACCGGTCAGCTCCTTCACAGCGGGAGGACGGGATATGCAGAAACAAGTCGGGAAAATCGGCGCGATCCGCAGAGAACTGAGCGGCAAAGCCTGCCCGTCCTGCGGCGGACATAAATATCAACTCGTCTTGCGATGCAACCGCGCGCCGGAGTCCGGAGGAATCTTCGCGCGCTGCAGCCGCTGCCACAGGGCAAAAGAGTTGGACGAGGATCTCGGACGCATCCTGTGGATGTGAGTTCGGGTCGTCTCGTATTCAACGTACGCCCGACAGCACTCGAGAAACGCGAGGGGGAAAACGTATGCTCATGACAGAAGGACCTGGATCAAGAAGACGACTAGCCCGCCAAAAGTTGATAGCCCTGCAAATGATGACGCTCAGCGGGGTGGTGCGCCCAGCCGGGGTGGAACTCCACCACTCCGCGCGTCCCAGCCGGCTTCCCACGCCGTCTTGTGAATCCGTGAATCCCGCGACCTTGAAGCTGACCAATGTTTCGGAGCAAGACCGGATCCGGCTCGGCCGACGGCTTTCAGCGAAGGCGGTCCCCAAGAAGGTACGTTTCGGAGCCAACCCTCTCCTTCGGCTTCAGAGAATTCTTTCCGGCTTTCAATGGGAAACGGAGCGGACCTGAGTCTCTTCTCAACCCCATGTCGTCGCGGGTTCTTTCCCGAAAGCGCGTTCGTTCGGACATCGAAGCCTCAGGTTGGTTCAGCCGCCCGGCATGACGTCCTCCGCTGCTCAGTGACGCCCTTGTGCGCCGTTGCTCCTCTGGGTTAAGATCGCCCGTTATTTAGTCCGTCCTGACATTAGACCGGTAGAAACCGGCGCGGCGGACGGACACCGAAGGACAAGGACCGGGGAACTTCCCGACACGGCGCGCGGAGAGGTGGCCGAGTGGCCGAAGGCGGCGGTTT
>JBBIOW010000002.1:2792-13303 GCA_037443165.1 Nitrospiraceae bacterium
CGCTGCGTGTTATATAGACCGGCCGACCACGGGCGGGACATTCAGAACAGACAGCAGGCGTGGAGAGGTGGCCGAGTGGCCGAAGGCGGCGGTTTGCTAAACCGTTGTAGGGGCCAAAACCTCTACCGAGGGTTCAAATCCCTCCCTCTCCGCCACACCAAGCTCGACCCGACCGGCAACCGATGCAATGCTCTCGGTGACCAGATAAGCACCTCCAAGTCTTCACAGAACAAGCACTCCCTGTGATTCGTCTTGAAAACTCTCCCTGTTCGACTTACACGGTCAGTTCTTGCTGGATCGTGCAAAAACGACCGTTGCTCTGATCTGCCGGTTGATTTTTGACACCTGATCTTGTAAACAGAAAGCCCCGCCAATCAGAATAGCGTTCACGTGCCGAGGTAGCTCAGTTGGCAGAGCACAGCCCTGAAAAGGCTGGTGTCGACAGTTCGATTCTGTCCCTCGGCACCACAACCCCTTCACAATCTTCAGAACTCCCGCGCCAGACGGGGCGATGCCTGTCCCGGAGTAAACGGGTGAAAAGAGGTCAGGAAAAGGGGTCGGGAATCTTTTCTTCGGCTGACAGCCGCCTTGCCGCCGGTGTTATGGGCTCAGTCTTACCACTTTTCTCTTCTCGGGGAAGAAAGACTCCCGACCCCTTTTCTCGGCCTGCTTGTCCCCCTATTTCCCCTTGGCCGGAAAGGCCTTTGCGGAAGAAGCAGGAAACGGACAGAGCAGGTTGAGGGGACAGGCGGCGCAATCCGGCTTGCGAGCCAGGCAGACAGCCCGACCGTGAGCCTGGAGCAAGTGGCAAAACCGAACCTTGAGCGGATCGGGCACGATGGGATTTAGATCGAACTCGATCTTGTCGGGATCGGTGTGTTTCGTCAGGCCAAGACGCTGCGCCAGCCGCCCGACGTGCGTGTCCACGCCGATCGCCGGCTGACCGAACGCGTTGCCCAGCACGATGTTCGCGGTTTTTCTGCCCACCCCCGGCAGACTGATCAGGTCCTCGAGCCGATTCGGCACTGCGCTGTGGAAACGCTCCACAAGCGCGGCGCAGCACTCCTGGATAGCTTTGGCTTTGTTCCGGTAGAACCCCGTGCTCCTGATCTCCGCTTCCAGCGCTGTGCGCGGAATCCGGACCCAGTCTTCGGGACTTCGGTATTTGAGAAACAGCGTCGCCGTCACCTGATTCACCCGCTCATCGGTGCACTGCGCCGCAAGGATCAAGGCGACCAACAACTCCAGCGGCGTCGAGAAGTTCAGCGCCAGTTTGCTGCCGGGGTAGGTCCGATCAAGAATGCGTACGATCTTCCGAACCCGGAGCGTCCGCTCCTTCGGCGTCTCCTTCGCAACCGCCTTGGGTGTGAGCTGCCTCATGGCGTCATCTCGTACTTCACGACATCGTTTGTTTCAGCAACGGCTTCAGCTCGCGCAGCGGCCGCGTGTTCAGCACGTCTTTTTTCTCCAGCCAGCCACGGCGGGCCTGGCCGACGCCGAAACGGAGATTGTCGAACTCGAGCACGCTGTGGGCATCCGTGTTGATGCTCACCAGCACGCCCGCCTGTTTCGCGACCTGACAGTGCGTGTCGATGAGATCCAGCCGTTCGGGATGGCAGTTCACCTCCAAGAAGCAACCGCGCTCCTTGGCGTGCCGGATCACCTGCTCCATGTCCACGTCGTAGGGCGCACGCTCGTCGATGAGCCGGCCGCTCGGGTGTGCCAGAAGCGTGAAGTGCGGATGATCCATGGCCCGGAGAATCCGCTCCGTTTGCTTCCGACGCGGGAGTTCGAAATGATCGTGGACGGCGCCGACGACGAGGTCGAGCCGACCAAGGACCTCATCAGGCAGGTCCAAGCTCCCGTCCTGGAGGATGTCCACCTCGATTCCCTTCAGCAGCGTGATTCCGGCCAGCTCTTCATTCAGTTTGTCGATCTGCTCCAGATGCGCCAGCAGCCGCGGGACGTCCAGACCTTTGGCGACGCCGAGATGCTTGGAGTGATCGGTGATCGCAATGTACTCGAACCCACGCTTCTTCGCTGCAAGCGCCATCTCCCGCAGGGTGTTGCGACCGTCGGTGGCTGTCGTGTGGACATGCAGATCGCCCCGCACGTCCTCCACCGTCACCAGCTTCGGGAGGCGCTTGGCCTGCGCCGCCTCGATTTCGCCGCGGTTCTCGCGCAGCTCGGGCGGGATCCACGGCAACCCCACGGCGGCATACACCGATTCTTCCGTCTCGCCGGCGATACGCTGCTCGCCCTTGAAGACGCCGTACTCGTTGATTTTGAGCCCCCGTTGTACGCCGAGCTGACGCAGCGCGACGTTGTGCGCTTTGCTCCCGGTGAAGTACTGGAGCGCGGCCCCGTAGCACTCCTCGGCCACGACCCGGACATCGACCTGGAGTTTGCACCTCAATCGCACGCTGGATTTCGTCGTCCCGTGCGCCATCACTTCGGCAACTTCGTCGTAGGTCACGAATCGGTCCATCACCGGACTGCCCGAAACAGCGGTCACGAGAATATCCAGATCGCCGATCGTCTCCTGGCTGCGGCGGTAGGAGCCGGCGGGAACGACCTGCTTCACCCCGGGCACCTCTTTCAGATACGCGATCAGCGGCTCGGCGTACTGCGAGGCAATGGCCAGCTTGAATCGCGTCTCCGCGCCGACTTTCTCCTCCAGGGCCTTGAGAATGTGTTGTTCGGTTTTCTCGCCGAATCCGGGCAGGCCCCGGATGCGACCGTCGCGGGCGGCTTGCCGTAACGCCTCCAGCGAGTCAATGCCGAGATCGCGATGCAACACCATCGCGCGCTTGGGACCGAGCCCGGACACATGCATCAACTCGGTCACGCCTTTCGGGATGCCTTTCCGGTACTCCTCTAGAACGGCCTCAGGCCCGTGCTCGACCATCTCCCGGATCTTGCCAGCCAGGTCCTTGCCGATGCCGGGCAGACCGGTCAGGTCTTCCTTCGCCGCGACCATTTCGCTCACTTCCCGGCTCAGATCGCGAAGCGTGCGGGCGGCGTTGCGGTAGGCTCGGACGCGAAAGACATTCGCACCCTGGATCTCCAGCAGATCCGCAATCTCATCGAAGACCGACGCGATGTCGGCGTTATGGATGGGCATGGGTTATGGCACTTCCAGCACGATCTTGCCCACGTTTTCGTTCGCTTCCATGCGGCGATGGGCATCAGCGACGGCGTCCCACGGGAAGACGGCATCGATGACGGGCCGGATCACCCTCGCCTCCAGCAACGGCAGCCAGCGCATCCGGAACCGCCGGACGATCTCGGCCTTGTCATCCGGCGTGCGGCTCCGCATGACTACCCCGGTGACGGTCACGCGGCGGCTCATCAACGTCCAAAGATCGGCCGAGACAGCTTTGCCGCCGAGCAGGCCATAGACGACCAGCCGTCCGCCTTCCCGGAGACAGCGGATATTGCGCTCCCAATAACTCGCGCCCACCGGGTCGGCGATCAGATCCACCCCCTGTTTGCCGGTGACTTCCTCGACCCAGCTCGCAAAGTCTCGTTCCTTATATAGACACCCCGCTTCCGCACCCAGCTCGATCGCGGCCTTGAGCTTCCGTTCCGTACCGACCGTGGCCAGCACTTTCGCCCCTGCTTGCTTGGCCATCTGCACCGCAGCCGTCCCGACGCCGCTCGCTGCCGCGTGGATCAGCACGGCCTCACCGGCCTGAAGCCCGCCCGCCGTAAACAGCACCTCCTGGGCCGTCAGAAAGGCCTCCGGCACCGCGGCTGCTTCGGTAAAACTCCAGCGCGATGGCATCGGCAGCGCGAGCCGATAATCCATGACGGCTTTTTCGGCGTATCCGCCGCCAGCCACGAGCGCGAACACACGGTCGCGCGGTGCCACCCCTTCCACGCCGGGTCCGAGAGCTTCGACCTCCCCGGCCAGTTCCAATCCAAGGATCTCGGACTCGCCGGGCGGCGGCGGATAGCGGCCGCGTCGTTGCAACAGATCCGCGCGATTGACCGCGGTCGCCCGGACGCGGATCAGAATCTGTCCCGGCCCCGGCTCCGGATCGGGAACCTCCGCAAGCGTCAGGACCTCGGGCCCGCCAGCCTTGTCGAAAAGGACAGCTTTCATCCCGTTTCGCTACCCCCGGCCCCTGTCAGGGTTTCACGGACCAGCAGGAGGTCGTCTTCGTCGCCATCCCTTGCCCTCCCCCGGCAGCCCATCCCTTGCCCCGCGCAGACAACACCCGATGCTGGCGAAACGCGCTCCAGGCTAGCACGTCCCAGCCCTCATCGGCCACCCAGCACCCCGTAGGGGGTCCTTGCAATGATCCTCCCGTTGTTCTATGGAGGTCAGGCCTGACCGAATGCCTTTCGGCGCTCACTCCACGAGCGTCGGCAGAATACCTCGATGAAAGACTCCGACTGCGTGGAGTTCCTCCAATGGGCCTTACCCAGGCTCCACCTCCGCTGGCCGGGATACCGGAAAGTGCGCAAACAAGTCTGCAAGCGGATCGACCGCCGTCTCAAGGAGCTTCATCTCCCCGATGTTGCGACGTATCGCGCCTACCTGGACCATCATCCGCCGGAATGGTCTGTTCTGGATTCACTGTGCTGGATCCCAATTTCGCGCTTTTACCGAGACAAGGGGATCTTTCAGCTCCTGGAACGCGAGGTCCTGCCCCAACTTGCCCGGAACGCGTTGGCCGCTGGCAGGCGCGAATTGCGGTGCTGGAGCATCGGCTGCGCCTCCGGGGAGGAACCGTACACACTCGCTATACTCTGGAAGATAGCCCTCGAGGCTCGGTTTCCTGATCTCCGGTTCGAGATTCTGGCCACCAACGTCGATCCTCACGCCATCGAACGGGCCCGGCGAGCCTGTTATCCCACTAGTAGCTTGAAGGACCTGCCAGAGGAGTGGCGCGCGCGGGCGTTTGTTCCGACCTCCGAAGGGTTACGCGTGACGCGGGAGTATCGGGAGCGTGTTTCGTTTGAACTCCAGGACATTCGAACGGCCACACCAGACGGCTTCTTCGACTTGATCCTGTGCCGCTATGTGGTATTGACGTACTTCGATGACACCCGGCAGCAGGAGACCCTTGCTCGAATCGAAAAAAAGCTGGTGCCTGGAGGGGCGCTGGCGGTCGGCAGCACGGAAACCATCCCTCCGGGAATGACTGCGCTGACTCCATGGACGACAAGCGCCAAGGTCTATCGAAAGGGTCCAGTCAGACCAGCGACACCGACCTCGTAATAAACGGCGCCCAACAAACCGAGTGGCTATCGGCGAAAGACCAGCACGGAGCAGGGCGCATATTTCACGACTGAGTCCGACACGCTCCCCACAAGATACTCCCTTGGGCTTCGCCGGCCACGGGCCCCGACCACAATCAGGTCCGCCCGTTCAGTTTCCGCCTGCTTGATGATCTCCAGCCCCGGAAGACCGCGCGTTACAATGCCGCTCGCATCCAGTCCGGCTCGCCGGAGATATCCGGCAACGCGGGTGACCAGCTTCTGAGCCTCCTCTTCCAATGCATCTTGGATCTTTTCCGTCAGAGAGGACGCTGTGCGCGGCACTGTTTCGCCCTCGAACGGGGGTGGCGGGATCGCTGCAAGGACCGTCACGTGCATCGGTTTCGACACCGGCAACTGCCGAAGGAACTCGACGCCGCCCCAGGATTCTTTCGAGCCGTCCGTCCCGACGATCATTCGGGTCAATGCACGGACCGGTTTCTTGACCACCAGGACAGGACAGGGCGCCTTCATCAAGAGCTCACGCGAGACGGTCCCGAGCAGCATGGGACGAAACTCCGTCACCCCACGTGACCCTATGACGATCAGGTCGATCCGCCGACGGGCGGCGAGCCGGGCGATCACGTCGGCTGGACGGCCATGCAGGAGTTTGCCCTCCACCCGGTCCCAGTCCGCCGCGACTTTTCGTGCGGCGGCGTCCAGCAACTTCCGGCCTCCCCTCTCCGCCAATTCGAGCGCCTGCCTCGACGCATCCGGGGCGTCCTGACCAAGACCTTCGGATAGTCGGAACCATCTAACATCAACGGCGTGAACGAGGAGGAGTGACGACTCCGAGGCGAGACAGAGACGGGGTACCAGTTCAAGCGCCCATTCCGAATGCCTGGACCCGTCTATTGCACAGAGTACCTTCATGCGCTGATCCGTCTTTCCAATTCCAGGACGGCGCTCGTGGTTTTCACCACCGCGTCGGGATTCAGCGACATGCTGTCAATGCCCTGCTCTACCAGAAATCGCACGAATTCCGGATAGTCGCTGGGCGCCTGACCGCAGATCCCAATCTTTTTTCCCTTCGCCTTCGCCACTTTGATGACCGCCGCGATCATCGTCTTCACAGCCTCGTTCCGCTCGTCAAAGAGATGCGCCACGATTTCCGAATCTCGATCCACACCCAGCACGAGCTGGGTCAGATCATTGGATCCGATCGAAAAGCCGTCGAACAATTCGGCGAATTCCTCGACGAGCACCACATTGCTGGGGACCTCACACATGACGTAGATTTCGAGCCCTTTCTCTCCGCGCTCGAGCCCATGTTGCTCCATTTCCGCAAGGACGAGACGTCCTTCTTCCACCGTCCGGCAGAACGGAATCATGAGTTTCACGTTGGTCAATCCCATCTCGTCCCGCACCTTCTTCATCGCTCGGCACTCCAGTGCGAAGCCCGCCCGATAGCGCGGGTTGTAATAACGGGAGGTGCCCCGGAACCCGAGCATCGGATTCTCCTCCGTCGGTTCGTATCGCCTTCCTCCGATCAGGTCCGCGTACTCGTTCGATTTGAAATCACTGAACCGCACGATGACCTCTTTGGGATAGAAGGCCGCCGCGATCATCGCCACGCCTTCGGCGAGCTTGTCCACAAAAAACCGCGGCTTGTCCGAGTACCCGACGGACGCCCGATCGATCTCAGCCTTCAGCGAGACATCGTCGAGACGCTCATAGTCCAGCAATGCCAGCGGATGAATGTTGATGGAGGTCCCGAGAATGAACTCCAGCCGTGCGAGCCCCACGCCGTCGTTCGGAATACACGACAGCGCGAAAGCTTGCTCGGGGTTTCCGACGTTCATCATGATCTTTGTCCTCGGACGATCGAGACCTTTCAAATGAAACCGATCCACTTCGTAGACCAGTTGGCCTTCGTAGACGACTCCGACATCTCCCTCGGCAGCCGACACAGTAACGATCTGTCCGTCCTTGAGCACCTCGGTGCCCTTCTGGGTCCCCACCACGGCCGGCAGGCCCAACTCGCGACTGACAATCGCGGCATGACAGGTGCGCCCGCCTCGGTTGGTGACAATGGCGGCGGCTTTCTTCATGATCGGTTCCCAGTCCGGGTCGGTCTTGTCGGTCACCAGGACCTCGCCTTCTTTCAACTGGTGCAAATACTGCGCGCTTTTGATCACCCGGACCGGGCCAGATGCGATCTTGTCCCCGACGCTCCGGCCTGTCACCAGCACTCGGCCGCGTTGTTTGAGGCGGTAGACCTCCATCACGTCACGATCTTTCCGAGACTGGACGGTTTCGGGTCGCGCTTGAAGAACGAAGAGCTCGCCGGTGCGTCCGTCTTTGGCCCATTCGATGTCCATCGGCTGCGGCCAGCCTTTCTTCGCGCTGTAATGGTCTTCGATGACGCAGGCCCACCGGGCCAAGGTGAGAATGTCCTCGTCGCCGATGGCGAACCGGACTCTGTCATCCGGCGGCACCGGGACGTTCTTCACCATCTTGCTCCCGCCGACGTCATAGACCAGCTTGAATTCCTTGCTGCCGACGATCTTTTGTAGGATCGGGCGATAGCCCAGCTTCAGCGTCGGCTTGAAAACATAGTACTCATCGGGAACGACGCCCCCCTGGACCACGTTTTCCCCCAGTCCATAGGAGGCATCCATCAGCACGGCATCTCGGAACCCGGTTTCGGTGTCGATCGTGAACATGACCCCAGAGGAGGCTAAATCGGAGCGCACCATGCGCTGGACTCCAATAGAGAGTCCGATCTTGAAGTGGTCGAACCCCTTATCCGCCCGATAGGAAAGAGCCCGATCGGTAAAAAGCGACGCAAAACAGCGCTTGCAGGCGTCCAGAAGAGCGTGGTGGCCTTGGATGTTCAGATAGGTTTCCTGTTGACCGGCAAAGCTCGCGTCAGGAAGATCCTCGGCTGTCGCGCTGCTGCGGACGGCGACATCCACCAGATCGTGACTGGCGGCACACAGGTGATCGTAGGCTTCCGTGATAGCGCGTTCGAGTTCTGGCGGAAAACTCGCTTCGAGAATAGCCTGTCGCACTTGCCTGCCTCGCTGCCTTAGGTTCTCAATATTCTGGGTATCCAAGTCACGGAGGAGGTCTCGGAGTTTCACATCGAGCTGTGCGGCGCGGAGAACATCTCGATAGGCTTCGACGGTGATCGCAAATCCGTTCGGCACTCGAATTCCCTTCGGAGCCAATTCCCGATACATCTCCCCGAGCGACGCGTTCTTGCCCCCGACCAAGGGGATGTCCTCGATTCCGATCTGCTCGAACCAGCGGATCACTCCGGCGTCTGGACTGAGCGATGACATGCTGCCGTCCTTCGTGACGGTTACCGAAGAGTCACAACGGTGAGCCGGACACGAATGTTCGAGCTTTTTCCAGACAGGCGCTCGCCTCTTCGCCTTCTATCTGCGGGAATGCCTCATAGCATTGGCTGATCCCGAAGAACCATTCGGGCGTCTGGAGGATCGCGACCTCATCGCGCGTCAGCTCGTCATCGTAGAAAAGAGTGCTCGACGCGGTTGAGGTTGTCGTTCACCCGTCTTGACCTCGATCTTCGGCTTGCCGTGCTTCTTCTCGCAGCAGCGCTTTCGCGCGCGTCCGGCTGTAGCCGCGCGCGCCTTTTTTGGTGCTGTGCGGCTTGGTCGGTTTGGCCTTGAGCCTGATGGGGAATTTTCTGCGACGGTTCTTCATGCACCTGGGTCAGATCAGCCGTTGCGGGTCTTCACGTAGCCGAACAACAGATCCCGCCAGATCACGTCTGGCCACGAGCCCCATACGCGCCTTGTTGCTTACCATCCAGAATCTTTTTTCATCATCGCTTCGGATTCAAAATACATGCCGTCTGGCATCGTCTTGCGGTCCTGGTGCCAAGGACTTCACGCCGCTCATCATCCTTCAGAGCGCGGGTGACCTGATCATTTTTCCGCTCGCCCCTCTACGTTGTCGCCTTCCTCCAAAGGATCGGTTCAACGACTTGTCCAAGGCCTCCCCCCAGCCCTCACCCTCCCGGCTCCCCACCCGCCTGAGGCTCGCCGGCGAATCCTTCCTCGCTTCCTCTCACCGTATGATGCAACTGCTCCGGCCTGCAAAATGATGCACCCGGCTCATTGTTCGCGCGGAGATTCGCACGCTAATTTATGAATATAAGAAGCGACGCCACGTGTACTCCAGAAAAAAGGAGGTGAAAGGACATGAAGAGGAGACACTATCGATACCTGACAGTCGGGCTGGTCTCTCTTGGATTACTCGGCGTTGTGGCCCTTGCTCTCCCAGCGATCTCGTTAGCCGACGAGAACGTCGAGACACCATCGATCCCGGTCAAACCGGAAATCGGCGCTTCGGGCGCCGGCAAAGGGGCGGAGGAAGGCCCTCCCACCGAACTGACCACGGAACATGAAATACCCATGGCCGTGCCGGAGGTTCGGGGAAAAGGCCTGGATGTGAAGCCGATGACGCTCCCGGCACCGGATCTCACGGAAATCATCGCCGAACACGATGAGCGGTCGGCGCTCTCCTTCTAGCTCCGATCGCGGCGCCTTCCCGCCAGGACCCGCGGCGGCCGGCAATGACGTGTTCTCCCGCCTGCAGCTGGCCGTCGCGGGACCGAACGCCCCGGCGTCAATCTCGGTTGAGGATCTATTGAGTCAGCGGGGAAACCATTTTCGCGCCAGTTCGTAATCCCGTGGGTACTCGTTCAACAGCCGTTCGGGATTCCGCACGTATTCCCTCACCAGGTCCGCCCAGTACTCCCCGACCGCTTGGTATTTGTCGTTCTGAGGATTCTCTCGGTCATAGACGATCTGCCGCACCTCATGGTAGCCGCGAAAATGATCAGGGGTATTGAAGCGATCGGTCACCTCTGCCAGCATCAGGAGCCGGTCGGACCAAGTCAGCGCTTGGCTGTAATTCCAATCGCTCGCATGCCCCAACTCATGTTGAATCAGCCATAGCACGCGCTCCCGCGTCATCGCACGCCCACTTTCCCCCGGGTCATTGAAAACGGTGATCTGGAGGTACCCCAAGTCACGGATGTCGGCTGCTCGATCCGGCCAGGCATGGGTGACATAGCGGATCCGCATCTCTGACGCGCGCCAGAAACCGGACGGGTACTGCGAGCCCAGCAACCTGCGGAGCGCAGTGTCCGAAAACCCCGGTATCTGATCGAACCCCTTGACGATCACGCCATGGGGTTCAAACGTTTTCCCTGCCAGGCGTTCGGCTGCCCGACCTGAATCGGATGTCTCGATACCGCCTCCGATAGC
>JBBIOW010000002.1:13324-13679 GCA_037443165.1 Nitrospiraceae bacterium
ACCTCTCGAATTTCGTCGATCCGCCGAATTCCTTCCGGAGAGAATCCAAGATCCCCTGAAGTCTGGCTTCCGCCAAGGTCGGTTCTATTTCCCGGACAGGGCCTGCAACGTTGGCCCACCCGTAGGCAGTCGAGGCGAGACCAAAGCCAAGTGCGATTGCCGTAATCAGATACCCCAGCCGTTCGACTCGAGCCATCATCCACATCGTTTCCCATAATCATGTGCCAGCGCCCTCCCGAAGGGTCTTCCCAGGCGGCGGCCCACCCCCGGCGGCCGGGCTTGCGCTCAACGCCAAACTGTCAGGCTGGAAACCGATTCTGTCGGTAGGAGAAAACCGCTGCAGTCTCTGACGTTG
>JBBIOW010000002.1:13693-38433 GCA_037443165.1 Nitrospiraceae bacterium
CCTGTTCATTGTCTTTCGGTCAAGACGACCGCTCCCGCGCGGTAGATTTTCACAGAGAGAATGGGGAAGGGTGCCACAAGAACAAAGACAATGGCCGGTTCCCACGCAGGCGGCTAGCCAAGACCGTCTTAGTGAGAAAATTTGACCGCCAGCACTGAAGACAAGGGACAGGCATAATGGTCGCCGCTCACCGGATCTTTCCAGGTCACCCCGATCTCTGAAATGCCGGTCGCGCCGCCGCCGCCGAGGACGCGGCGGTTCCCGACCTCAAACTCATAGTTCACGATCTCGAACGATCCGGGCATGACCGGATGCCATCGCTGGTCGGCCAGGAGAACCTCTTGCACCTTTTGCACGTTGATCGAGAATCCCATTGCGTTCCTCCCTCTTTTGCATGGACACGAGTGGGGCAGTCCCCCGTGTCTGCCCCGGAAATGAAGCTGAACGGACTATACAATCAGCGGCATCCTGCGGAGCGTACGTTGCTTCAGATCGACCTTTCCGCCGGCATGACACTATAGGATGTCCTTCGGCTTCGTCATCACGAACAATACCTTTAGCAATCTTCCGGCCGTCAACGCTTAGGCGCTCGGAAAGGTCAATAGACAGCTCTCCCCTCGCCTTGCCATCACCCCTTGCATCTCAGGGAGCAACGGGTTCCCAGGGGAGAGGAGCAAGGTGAGGGGGCTGGCTGGCGCTGTTCTTGCCTCATGGCACCCCTGATTGTTGCGGTTGAGTCGCTTCCACGATCGGGAAAACAGGAGGTGGCATCATGCCAAACTACTATCAGACAGTCGCCTGGTTAAAGATATCAGTTTTCGGTCTTACGTCCCTTTTGCTCTTCGGCTGCGTCACGCAGAGGGATCTCCAAGAAATCCGAAGCGATGTGGGAAACCAGCTCTCCGCGCTGCGCAGCGATCTCTCACAGGTTCGACAAGGACTTGACACCATGAAATCGGATGTCGCCCTCCTGAAGTCGCTCGGCGTGGCGGTGGACACGATGAAAGGGCGGATCGACGGCATTCAGACCGTCTTACAAGGCCTCCAAACCGAAGCAGAATCCCACCGCACTGCGATCAGCGTGATCCGAGGCGATTTTCGAGAGTTCAAGGTGGCCCACGAAGCAGTGGCGAAGGAAACCGATCGCCTCCGGGGCGTCGTTGGGTCGATCGAACAAGGCATGATCTATCAGCTTCAGGTTGAGGTGAACTTGGCTCGGGAACGGATCAAACAACTCGAGCAGATCATTGAGAGCCTGCAAAAGCAAACTTCACAGCCGAAGGAAGGAGGCTCGCCGCCCAAGTTCTGAACGTGGCGCCGAGAACACCGAATAGAAGAGGAACAAAGGCGATTGCACAGCAGCGCTGAAAAGTCTCCGTCCTGAGTGGTCGCATTTTCTTACTCCCTACAAGCTGTAGGGTTCGACAAGCGCCATGGCACGAAGCACCACGATTCGTGAGAGGATTATCGGTGTTCGAGTTTGTGGATAATCCTAAGCGCGTCACATAGTGTGAGAGAAGTAAATTGCCCGGCTTTGCGGAATTTGGCAACAGTTCCACCCTCCTGAGTTGCCCCGAAATGCCCCATTGCTCCCCATCGTTGAGCCACCTCTCATCGCGACCGACCCGGTACAACTCTCTGCAGTTTTAGGAAGTCGTCCGTCTTCGTTCTTTCTGGATCGGCGTGGCATTGCTGATGCACACACTGCCGCTAGTCGAACATCTTCCTCAAGGAGGGCATTCATGCCGCATCAGAACGGCATTGCTCATCGGATCATGGAAATCGTTCTGCGTTGCCCCGGCTGCCTGCTCGAGGAAGTCGCCTTCCAATGTCCAGACCTCACATGGAATCAGGTCTTCCTTGCGGTAGATCGTCTCAGCCGGAGCGGTGAGTTGCGACTGACGCCGAAGGAACCAGGCGTTTATTCTCTTCGACTCTCCAATCCGCCGCCGGCCTTCCTCGCGCCGAGCGACGAGGGGGATGACCGCGACGCGAGGTACTGATCACCCGTCACAACACCAAGAACAGTCAGCGGAAGGAGGATGCACCATGGCACAAGCCACGAGAAAAGAGAGGGAAACCAAAGCCGTTGCCACGCGCAGGCCCGCCGAAATCCTTCCTCGCGGGAGCGACTTCGAGCGTTGGGTTGATCGATTTTTCGAGGACTTCTGGCGACGGCCTTTTCCAAGCCTCTGGCGGCCGGAACGGTGGTGGCCGTTCGAAACGGATGTCTTGCGCATGCCCGCTGTGGACGTCTACGAGGACAAGGACGACGTGGTCCTCAAAGCGGAACTCCCAGGCCTTTCGAAAGAGGACATCAACGTGCAGGTCTCGGACTCCTCTGTGACGATTAAGGGGGAGAAGAAACGAGAAGAAGAAGTGAAAGAGCAGGATTACTATCGTTGCGAACGATCCTATGGGACCTTCGCGCGGACCATTGAGTTGCCTTGCCAAGTCAAGGCTGACCAGGTCCAGGCTTCGTATAAAAACGGGGTCTTGGAGATCCGTCTGCCGAAGACCGAGGAGGCCAAGACAAAAACCATCACCGTCAAGATCGACTAGCGCGGCGACAAGTTCCAACCGACCGCACACGAACACGAAGGTGCGTTATGGCGACATTTGCGATATTGACCCGGCTCTCTCCAGATGCCCTGAGTCGCCCGGAATCGGTAGCCGAATTGAACCGCAAGGTGGAAGACCGGATCAAGAAGGACTGTCCAGGCGTGAAGTGGCTGGCCAATTACGCCGTGCTCGGCCCTTACGATTACTTGGATATTTTCGAAGCTCCGGATCACGACACCGCAACTAAAGTGGCACTGTTGATTCGCTCGTTCGGCCATGCGACGACGGAAACGTGGGTCGTCACTCCATGGGACCGCTACGAAGCGATGGCGAAGGGGCTCAAGGGATAGCGATGTGTGTCCGGTATCCTCGCGTGTACAGGCGCGTGGATGACGAACGTCCGGATCGGCCCGACGGGGAAGGAGAGCGCGGCGTGGGGGCTACGTACGGGTGCGCCCGCACGCGCGGCCTGAGCGATTCGGAAAGCGGCGAGACCGGTCGTGGACGGACTGCTTCCCGCCGACCGTCCAGCGACAGTCATCACGCCCCAGCCACCAACCGCGATGGGTTGATGCGCCGTCAACCGAAATCATTCGGCTTCTCGGGGAACCGACCCTCCAACCAGCGGACCGGAAACATCAGGGCGGAAATTCCTTCAGCATGCCATGCGGACTGCCCAGAGAGAACACTCTCTTCATGATGGCTCGTCGCGTTGTATCCGTTGCCTTGACACACTGCAGTCGGCGGCCGCCTTACCGTTAGACGCCTATTCCGGATGAATCGACAAAAACACCGTGGCCTTTCCTCGCATGATCAACAGGAGCACCCGCTGCGTGGGCGACAGCGCGCGAACCAGTCTCTCGTAATCCTGCACGGAGCGAATCGGTTTCCGGTTGATTTCTCGAATCACATCGCCCTCCCGCAACCCGGCGCGATCGGCGGGGCTTTCCGGCACGACCTCCACAACCGCCACGCCTCCTTCGATATTGAGCCGGCGCAGGTCTTCTCGGGACAGGGCTTCAACGGCCACACCGGCCAGAGCATGGTCGCCGCGGCCCGGAGCAGAGGGTTTTGCTGGAAATTCCCCGGCTTCCTTCGGCTGTTCGCCGAGCGTGACCTTGATGTCACGCTGCCGCTGCTCGCGTAGAATGGTTAACGTCACTGTGGTTCCGGGCTCGCTTTCCGTCACGAGACTGCGCAGGTGAGTTGCGTCTTTCACCGGCACGTGATCGAACGCCGTTATGATGTCGCCTCGTTGCACTCCGGCTTTGGCTGCCGGCCCTTCGGGAACGACATCGCTGACCAGCGCGCCCCTGACCTCCGTCATATCGAATGCCTTGGCGAGATCTTCGGTCAACTCTTGGATCCCGATCCCCAGCCAGCCCCGAATCACTCGCCCGTGCGTGATAAGACTCTGCATCACTCCTCTAACCATGTTGCTGGGGATAGCGAAGCCGATTCCCATATAGCCGCCGCTCTGCGTGAAAATGGCTGTGTTGATGCCAATTAGTTCCCCTTTCAGATTCACGAGTGCCCCGCCGGAGTTGCCGGGATTGATCGCGGCATCGGTCTGAATGAAATCCTCGTAGTCGACAATGCCCATATGGGCACGGCCTACGGCGCTGATGATCCCCATCGTCACCGTCTGGTTCAGCCCGAACGGGTTCCCCACTGCCAGCACGACCTCGCCAACCTGAAGCCGGCTGGAATCTCCCCAGGGCAGCGTCGGCAGGCCCTGCGCCTCGATCTTGATGACCGCTACGTCGGTTCTTGGGTCCGTCCCAACCACCCTGGCCTTAAACCGCCGCTTGTCGGCCAGGAGGACCTCGATCTCCTCGGCCTCCGCGATCACATGGTTGTTGGTCACAATGTACCCATCGGAGCTGACGATCACACCGGATCCGAGTCCCTGCTCGCGCCGTTCGGGAGGCGGCTGAAAGCGGCGCCGGAACTCTTCGCCGAAAAATCGCCGAAAGAACGGATCCTCGAAGAAGGGAAAGGGAGAGGGCGGCTGCTGCGTGCCGGCGATGATTTTACGGGACGAGGCAATGTTGACCACCGCCGGCTGAGCGGCGTTTGCCACCGAGATGAAGGCTTCGCTCATCGGGCTCGCGAGGGCCACGGAGGACATCTCAGCCTCGGCACCGCCGTCGTGCTGACGGCCGTCGGCAGACAGCCCCGGCAGCCAACCGGCCAGTCCCAACACGAAGAGCAGGGCATAAGCAACCAAGCGCGCACCGAACCGCAAGGAACTCGGATGCGAACTGTCCACACGTCTTATCCTCGTATCCATATCAGTCCTCATGAGCCTTCCGCTCAGCCTGGAGCACGCATATCACTCACCCTTGGCAACCGATCGCTCGGAACGAGCGGCTGCTCGCCATCCCTTGATGCAGGCGAGCGGTTCGAGCCTTGCAGGCTTGCGGGCCAGATTCGCGCGATCCGCTGCATCCACCACTTCGCTGACATCCTTGTAGGCGCCCGGCGCTTACCCATCTCGCGACGCGACTCCCGGGTACCCGTTGCGCGGGGCACTCATTACACTTCCGACTGCAATGAGCCGAAGCAACGGGTGTAGCGCAACGAACCGTCATGAATTATGCAGGCGAGGATGCCGAAAGCCGCCTGGTAGAAGTTCGAGCCGGCCTGGCCTGGCCTTCTGGGGTTCACGGTCTCGGATGCTCATGGTGCGCCGGTCGACGGTTTGTCCGCACACGAGACAGCACCATCCCGTCCGATTCCATGTTCCGTTTCCCGCAGTCAAGACGGGTAATCGGACGAGCATCATCAAATGATCACAGTGCTCGAATTGCCGGGATATCGTCCCTGCAGCCTGTGCGTGTACCACATTCATGGTTTCCCTCCTCATGTTCTCCTGCTCCGCGTTGTGTCACGGTGCTTTTGCGGCCAGAGACGAGCGTCATGGCCGCTCCGTTCGGCGATACGCTCCCTGTCTTACAGTGACACGCGGCAGTTCAGCATGAAGAATGCCAGCGGTGTCTTCAGCGCGGCACCGGAAGAAACAGCCTAGCGAATAAGTCATTTAGAGCGAGGATCGGGCGCGTCAGAAAAAGCAGGCGCTGAACGGCAGTGTGGTATTTCAGGTCAGCAGACGTGAGGAAGGTTGTCGCTTAATGCCCCAGAGTACCTGCATCGGCATGGTGAACGATCTCCTCTACAGATGGAGAATTCTCGGCGAGCATCCAGGTTCCCCGGTCGAGACACTCACGGCTTGGACTTGTCATGCGGATTTGCCGATGACAGGGCTGGCACCCCTCTCCTTGCTCCTTGGTCTGGTTCGAACCCCGTCCGCCTGGCTGTGGCGATCGGCGACAGGGAGCACACCGCTTCCAGGCCTGAAACACCACACCTTTCTCGGTGGTGTTTCCTGCTCCCAGCACGCTCGACAGAAGCCATTGTCCTTTTTGAGTTTTGCCTCGCATGGGAGTGTTGGCCTTTGGCATTGAGATTGCGCATTCAGGCAGAAGAGGACTTCGCACAAGTCCTCCGGGAACTGATGCTCCGAAATCCCTCCACGTGAAGGCGTCATGGCGTTGCTCTGGATGGCGGGCTTTGATCGACCATGCCGTGGACCACTTCCAATGTTCACGGAGGTGGTCGAGGATGCGATCGAGTATCAGGTCCAGCGAGGCGACACGCTGCTCGCGATCGCCGGACGGTTCGGCGCGAACTGGCAGGTTGTGGCGTCGGCCAACAGCCTGAGAAATCCGGATCGCCTCTACCCGGGACAGCGCGTGACCGTGGTGATCCGTCGCATCACGCCGTCCCTCTTGCAGGACGGCATCGTGATCAACATCCCCGAGGCTGTGTTGTATTATTTCCGAAACGGGCATGTCGTCTTCTCCGCGGGTGTGGGTCTGGGCCAACCCGGGCGATGGCGCACCCCGACGGGAAGATTCAAGATCATCTCGAAAAAGCGTCATCCCATCTGGGAAGTGCCGATCTCGATTCAGCGGGAAATGGAAGCAGAGGGACGCGTCGTCCTGACACGCATGCCGCCCGGGCCGGACAATCCCCTGGGAGAATTTTGGCTGGGACTCTCCATCCCTGGCTACGGCATTCACGGCACGATCGCTCCATCCAGCATCGGGCAATACCAAAGCCACGGCTGCATCCGCATGCATCCGGAGGACATGAGCCGTCTTTTTTCGTTGGTCGAGGTGGGCACGCCGGGCTTCCTTGCCTATGATCCGGTCAAGATCGCGATTGCCGGGAAGCGTCTGTATCTGGAGACTCACCCGGATGTCTACGGCATACAACGCCCTTGCCTCCGGGAGATTGAAGCGTCGCTGCGGGCGTTGGGTATCTCTGTGGACTGGGTCCGGGTCACACATCTCCTGAGAGCGCCCACCCGCATCGCCGAGGTCATCTCCGCGGCTGGTTGAACCCAGAGCTTCAATGCCGGTTCGGGAAAAGGATTTGTCGCGATGGATGTTCCATTGTCGTGAGCACGTTCGCGTTGCGCGGATCAGGCGGCCGACCCGGAGAGGCGGCCGTCAGCGTGCAATCGGGTGGTGCGCCGATCTCAGCGCCGGCGGGGTGGAAGTCCACCGAAATAGAACGCCGCGATGGCGACGGCCGCCGCCACGTTGAGGGATTCGACTCCGCGCTGAAGGGGGATGTAAAAGCGGATCGCGGCGAGTTGCAGCGTCGCCTCGGACAGACCGCGGCTCTCGTTTCCCACCGCCAGCACCGCACGTGCGGGCAACTCGCGAATCTCCCGAATGGCCCTCGCGCGCCGATCGTGCGGTTCGGCCGCCAGCAAGGCGCAGCCGCGGTCGTGAAACCAGGAGGGATCGTTCCGACGGAACACCGGCAGTCGCAGCAAGGTCCCGGCCGTGGCGCGAACGACCTTGGGATTGAACGGATCGACCGAATCGGAGGTCAGCCAGACGGCGCTCAGGCCCATCGCCGCCGCTGTGCGAATGATCGCGCCGACGTTGGCCGGGTCCTGCAGTCGCTCCCCGAAGATGCCCAGCATGAGCGGTCGGGCCAGGACTGCCTCTTCATCCCACTCCGGCATGCGGACCACGGCCAGAATCCCTTGGGCCTGTTCCACATCGGAGAGTTTCCCGAACGTCGTCTCGCGGCAGACATACCGGGTCACCTCATGGTGTTCCAGCGCCCGTTCGAGTGTCGGCCGTTGCTTGTTCAGAAACGCCGGCGTGACGACCAGCGCTTTGACGGCCGAGGCGCGTGAGCGAAGCACCTCGAACACCGGCTTGGCGCCTTCGAGGACAAAGGCCTGTTCGGCCTCTCGCACCTCCTTATGACGGAGCAGATCACGGATCAGAGAGGCTGTTGCGGCGGGCAAGGAAGCAAGGTCGCGCATGTCATGTCGGTCCGGTTCATCGCGGGCACGTCCGCGCGCTCCGGACATACCGCCGCCCTTTCTCTCTTCGGCGCTTGGGTTTCCGCAAGAAACGGAGCGGTGGAAGGAGGTGCGATGCCGGGCCAGAGTTACTTTCGTTTTCGACCGGAGGAGACTTCGGCCGCCCGCAACCGTTGCGCCCTGGCTTTGGCCCGCCTCAACTCGTTGAGCTTGCCGCGGGTGCGGTCCCGCTCCATCCGCAACTGCTCGAGCTGCGCGCGGAGGTGCGCTTTTTCCTGTTTGTGCAGGTTGGCGCACTCGGCGCGCGACAGGTTGATCCAGTCGCCGCTGCTCCGAGCCCGCCTGATTCGCTGATCCAAAGACTCGCGCAACTGCTTGCTGCGCATGGACATAAGCGACTTCAACGCCTGCTGCCGGCGCTGAACTTCTTCTTCTTCGGCAAGAATGCCGCGGATGTCAGTGCCAAGCATAGAGTGTGCCTCCTACAGCCTGCCACAGTAAACCAGATTAGTGGCGTATTTTACCCTACATCGACTCCTCCTCGCCAGTTTTCGCAAGCCATTGAAATAACAGCGCTATTGTCCTCGGTACGGGACAAAGATGTCTGCTGTCACGGTTGCATGATACCGGGCGTTCACAGTATGATCGCGCCATGTCGATCGGCTCCCATCTGCAGGCCTGGCGGCTTTCCCGAGGCCAACCGACTGATGTCTTAGCCCAGAAAGCTGATCTTCCGGTTGCGATCGTCGAGGCGATCGAGGCGGGCGATCTGGACCCTCCGGTTTCGACACTGGAATCCCTCGCTTCCGCGCTTCAGGTTCCCGTTCCCTGGCTGTTCGCCAATCCGAAGGATTTCGAATTGCTTTTCGAGCAGTCGGAGGAAGAATGTGAAGGAGGGGGGCCGTTTCAACTCGACGGCGTCGATCCGGTTACGGAGAGAATTGTGCACGGAACCCGCTACGACCGATCACTTTATGTGCTCCTGACAGCGTTGATCCAGAACGGCAACCCCCAAGCTGCTGCGCGCCACCGAGGTCAGCCTCCGCAGTTTGGTGAAACAATCTAGACAGGCCACCGTCCCATGGCAGTCCCGGCCGCCCGGGCACTTCGAGCCGCCCTCCGACTAGGAATCCCTCCGAGAGGGGTGAGTCCGCAGTCCCTATCGATCAGCATTGACGCGGTCGCGCGGCGCGATAGAGCATTGCGCCGACACACGCAAGCGCGACCACACCCGGCCACGCGTCCAGCGGCGGGACGGCAAAGAGCTGAAAAGGATCGGCGCTCACGTCCGGCCACAGCCCGCTCAACGCGATGGGGAACGCCAAGAAAATACCCATGAGCGCTTCGCCGGTCACCAATCCGGCGGCAAAGAGGACGCCCCGGTGAGGTGCAGGGTCGCCCGTTGCGGCCCCCCGTTTCCGCGCTAACGCTCCGATCACCCCGCCCGCAACGATGGCGGCGGATAACTTGAGCGGCAGGTAGATCCCTAACGCCACCGCCAGCACGGGCAGGCGGAACGCGGCGCCTCGCGCGGCCTGCCGCCGATCGAGCCAGATCACCAGCGCGCCGATGGCCATACCGCCGCCCACGAGAGACCACGGCAGGCCTTCTCCGAATACGCCTCTCGCCAGGCTCGCCATCAACATGGCCTGGGGCGCGCTCAAAGGATGCGGATGCTCCGCCGTCGGGTCGCCGATCCCGTATTTCGCGTGCAACAACGAAAGAACGGGCACGATCACCACGGCGGCGGTCGCGACCCCGACGATCTGCATGATCTGCTGCTTCCACGGCGTCGAGCCGACCAGATGACCGGTTTTCAGATCTTGGAGGTTGTCCCCGCCCATGGCGGCCGCGCAACAGACCACGGCCCCGATCAACAACGTCGCCGCGGGACCGGCCGGATGGCCACGGCCCATGACGGCCACGAGCAGAAGCGACGCGAGCATGAGCGTGGCGATCGTCACGCCCGACACGGGATTGCTGGAACTGCCCACCAACCCGGCCATGTAGGCCGCCACCGATGAAAAGAGAAACGCCGCCGCCGCCATCACCAGCGTCATCCCTGACGCCACGACGAGATCCTCGACCACTGCGTGATAGATGAGCCACATCGGCACGACGGCGCCTATCAACGCGAGGACGATCCAGGGAAGCGAGGCGTCCCGCTCCGTTCGTGGCTGGCGAAACGTCGTGGTGCTGTGCGTCCCGCCGCTGTCGGCGGCTTCCGCCGACAGCCGTCCGTAGGAGTCGGCCAGTCGGCGCAGGCTTCGGAGAATCGGGTCCCGGACCTGAATCAAGGTCCACACGCCGCCGACCAGCATCGCTCCGATGCCGACATAGCGAATCCGGCTGCTCCAGATCGCCCTGGCCGCGGCCAGTCCGTTCATGCCCTCTGGCACTCCCGCCACCGCGCTGTACACCGGGAGCAGAATCAACCATCCGATCGCGCCGCCGAGAAACACGACCACCGCAGTCCGGAGACCGATGATGAATCCCACAGCCAGCAAGGCCGGCGACAGGTTGATCCCTCCGTAGAGTATCGTCCGCCCGACCTGCCACGCTCCTTCGGCCGCCTCAGTCCAGAGTCGTACGCCGCTTTCGGCGAATTTCATGACCCCGCCGGTCACTGCCGCCGTAGCCAATGCTCGGAAGCCCGCCGTCGACGCTCGACCCTGCCCGGTTCCTACCTTCAAAACCTCGGCGGTGGCCACCCCCTCGGGGAACGTGAGCCGCGCGCCGACGATCAGCGCCCGCCGCAGCGGAATCGTAAAGACCACGCCCAGCAGGCCGCCGACGAAGGACATGGCGGCCGTTTGCCAATAGTCGAAGACCGGCCAATAGCCGATCAGGAGCAGGGCCGGAATGGTGAAGATCACCCCGGCCGCCAGGGCTTCCCCGGACGAGGCCGCCGTCTGCACGATATTGTTTTCAAGAATGTTGGATCGGCGGAAACCACGCAGGACCGCCATCGACACGACGGCCGCCGGGATCGAGGCGGAAACCGTCATCCCGGCGAACAACCCCAGGTAGGCATTGGCTCCGGCGAGGACGGCCGCGAGAATGACCGAAAGGACGAGCGCTTTGATGGTAATCTCGGGCAGGAGCGTCGAGGCAGGCACAACCGGCCCGGCGTCTTGTTCCTCCTGCAACGGCGGCATCGACACAGCGTCCTGCGGCGGACGTTTCAGAGAACCTGGATGATCAGGCATTTCAGGTAACGGGTCTCAGGCATGGAGGCGAGCACGGGATGATCCCGACTCTGCGACCGACTCTCGATCAAGCGGACGCGCCGTCGCGCGTCGAACGCGGCAGCGAGAACGGTCCTCCACAGATCCTGTTCGCCGACATAATGGGAACAGGAGCAGGACACGAGGAAGCCCCGGGAGCGCACCAGTCGCAGCGCCCGCCGGTTGAGTTCCTTATAGCCGGCCAACGCATGGGTCACCGCCTGTTTGCTACGGGCGAAGGCCGGCGGATCCAGAATCACCACATCATACCGGCTCCCGGTCCGCTCCAGCTTCGGCAATTCCTCGAATGCATCGCCCTCCTGGTACGCGCAGACCTGTTCGACTTTGTTCAGCGCGGCATGTTCACGGGCCAGGACCACCGCATCGCGGCTGACATCCAGGCCCAACACCGACCGGGCGCCGTGGAGCGCTGCCTGGATGCCGAACGCACCCGTGTGACAAAAGACGTCCAACACCTCGAGATCCCTCGCCAACGAGGCCGCCGCCAGACGATTTTCGCGTTGGTCGCAAAACCAGCCGGTCTTCTGTCCCCGTTCCACGTCCACGATGAAGCGGGCATCCCGTTCGTAAATCTCGACCGTCGTCGGACCTTGCCCGCGCAGAACCCGCCGTTCGAGCGGCAACCCTTCCAACGCCCGACTCTTCGCATCGTTGCGAAGATACACACCCTGCGCACCGGTCCGACTGCTCAACAGATCGGCAAGGAGGTCCTTGCGGCGGTCCATGCCGAACGCCAGTGCCTGCATCACCAGCCATTCACCATACCGGTCCACGATCAGACCGGGCAGCAGGTCCGATTCGGCGTGAACGATCCGATAGGCGTTGGTGCCGGACACGATCCGCTCGCGCAACCTGATGGCTTCCTCCACGCGGGCCGCCCAGAATCCTTCGTCGATCGGCTCCTCCCGAAAGGTGAGAATGCGGACCCGGATTTTGGAATGCGGGTTGAAGAAGCCGCGGCCGTAGAACCGACCCGCATGGGTGTAGAGATCGACGAGGTCCCCGGCAACGGGCTCGCCCCTTACCTCTTGCACATGTCCCGCATACACCCAGAGATGCCCCGGGTCGACCCGTCTCTCCCAATCACGCGACAGCACCACCCGTGCGGTCGGCCTCTCCTGTGGCGAAGACATGGCGTACTTATCGGTCTCTTCCCGGTTCCGCGTCAAGCCCAATCGGCGCGCGACACCTCACGCGCAACTTGCGCGCGCGAACAGGCCGTGCGAAACTAGCGTCGATGACCGAAACTCATCCGTCATACCGGCAACTGCGGTCCCGCCTGCGCCTGGCGCTCGCGGTCAATGCGTTCATCATCCTGGCGGAGTTCGTCGGTGGTCTCCTACTGGACAGCGTCGGCTTGATGAGCGACGCCGGGCACAACCTGATCGACCAGGGCTCGCTCTTTCTGGCGCTCTACGCGCACCTGCTCACGTCGCGGCCGGCCAATGAGACGCGCACGTTCGGGTACCACCGCGCCGGCATCGTCGCGGCGTTCCTGAACTCCTTCATCTTGTTGCTCACCGCCGTCGGGATCACGCTGGTCGGCGTGAAACGGATTCTCTCCCCCGTGCCAGTCGCCGGAGGATGGATCATGTTGATCGCAGCGCTGAGCTTCGCCGCCAACCTGGCCATCGCGTTGCTCCTCCAACACGGGGCGCGTGAGGACCTCAACATCCGCAGTGCATTCTGGCACATGCTGGCGGATGCGTGGGTCTCGCTCGGCGTCGTCATCAGCGGCGGGATGATCCTGCTCACCGGCTGGTCGATTCTCGATCCGCTCATCAGCCTGGCCGTCGTCGGCGCCATCGTGAAAGGCGCATGGCCGCTCTTCCGGGAATCGCTCGAAGTCCTGCTCGAATCCACGCCGCCGGGCATCAGCCCGTCCCAGATTGCCGCGACCATCGAGTCGATTCCGGGCGTCAAGAACGTGCACGATCTGCACATCTGGGCGGTGGAACCGCGGCTGGTCATGTTGACGTGCCACGTCCAGGTCGACGGCGACGACACCGTGCTGACCAACGGTCTGCTGCGGTCGATCCGCGCGCGGGTGGCCTCGGACTTCGGCATCCGCCACCTCACGGTGCAGATGGAAACCCAGTGCTGCCACCCGGATGCGGTCCATTGCGACCTGAACCGTCTCGCCGATCAGCACCGGCCCGCGGAAGCCCTCGAAACCCGCCGTTGATCTTTCGTCCGATCAGGCGCTCCGAGTAGAATGGCCCGGCGCCGGTTCAGCGATCCGGCAGGGCTCACGGCACACCTATGGCGACAGGACATCCTGCTCCGTTTTATCTCCTCTGCGGCTCATTGGGAGCCGGCAAGACAACCCTGCTCATGCGGCTCCTCGAACACTGGCGTCACCAAGGCCGCCGGGTCGGCGTGCTGATGAACGAAGCCGGCGCGGTCAGCATCGACGGCCCCCGGGCGGGCACGCTTGCACAACAGGTGCTGAATCTCGCCGGTGGCTGCGTCTGCTGCGATACCAGGGAGGACTTGGCCTGGGGCATCGGCCAATTGGTCACGGACTTCCGGTCGGACCTGATCGTGTTGGAATGTTCGGGAATGGCCGACCCGGTGGAGGTCGTCGATGCCGTCACGGATGTCTATGTGTCGCGACTGATCCGACTGGAGCGGGTGATCGCTCTGCTACACCCGGCGGTGCTGTCGGACGGCGCACTGTCGGATGCTGCGACCCGCCACGCCGTGCGGTATGCCGACGACGTGATCCTGAACAAACGCGATCTCTACGTGCCCGGTCTGTGGGAACAGTTCAAGGCCGCCGCGATCAAGCAGAATCGACACGCCAGGATTTGGGAGACCACGCATGCCCGCGTGGACCCGCATGCGCTGCTTGAGGCCGATCCGCCCGCTCGTCCGGCGCAGGCCGTCAACGTCGCGCTCGGGCATACTCGAAACCCGTCGACCGTGTCAGCGTCTCGCGCTCACCATCACCCGATGGTGGTGACGATCCGTCTGCCCGACCCGTTGAATCGGCCGCGCTTTCTCCGGTGGGTCGGCGCGCTGCCGGACGGAATCGAACGAGCCAAGGGATTCTTTCGTTTTGCCGGCGAGCCCGAACTACAGGAGTTTCAGTTCTTTCCGCCGCGCGTCCACACTATCTCGCCCGTCATGTTGCTCGACGAACCGGACCATGCCGTCGTTCTGATCGGCCGGGATTATGACCAGGAACGCTGCCGGAATGACCTTCTGGCCTGCGTCGAACAGTGAGCGAGAGCCCCGTCACCCGCGGGGTTGGTGACAGGGGGACGGTGCGGCCTTGGCGGCCGGGCGAGGAAATCGAGGCCACCGCAGCAGGACCCACGCGGTGCCGGCTCCGAATAACCCGCCGATCAGCCAGCCCCCCACCACGTCCGTCACGTAGTGAGCTCCAACGTAGACGCGCGCAAACCCGACCACGAACACCACCGGCCAACTGATCCAGCCGGATCGCGGATAGAGGAGCTGCAGAAAGGCTGCGGCGGCCGCCGTGTTGACGGCATGGTTGGAGGGGAATCCGAACGTCCCGCCGCAGCCGACCAGTTCACGGATGCCGGACAGCGTTTCGCAGGGACGCGGCCGCTGCGCGAGATATTTCAGTTGCGCGCCAATGGCGTCCACCAACCCGATGGCCCCGGCCAGCACAGGAGCGGCCACGAGCGCTTCCCGCCAGCTCAGCCAGAGCCAATAGACTCCCAGGAGAATCCCCGGCACCCAGAGCAACCCGGGTCTGGCCAATTCAACCATCACCCAGTCGACACCGGACCATTGACCGGCTAACCCATTGATGGCGAGGAAGAGTCGTTCGTCCCAGTTCATCAGAAGATGGTCTGTTTGGTCTATCGGGTTTGTCTGGTTTATTTGGCTTGTTATGGCTGGCTGTTTGGGTGATGCGCTATCAGCAGTCAGTTATCAGCTTTTCATTTATCGCGTGCGAAAATGGATGCGAACCGTGAGCTCTCCGTCAATCGGTTCATCCCCTTTCATCTGCGGATCAAACGTCCACTTGTTGAGGGCGGCGATCCCCGCGATCGTCAACTCCCGATGTTTGGCCGGCTCCAGCACGACCACCGTGACCTTGGCGTCTTTGGAGACCAGCATGCGAGCCTTCATCCAGTCGTCTAGCTCTTTCCCTTCCAGCGACGGAGGGATGGCGGGCCAGGGGGTGGATTTCGGCACCGGTCCCAGTTGCTGGTCCTTGTTGAGCGGGAGTCCGTGCACATGGACTTCCGGCAGCACGACGATGTCTTCGTCGTGATCGGATTGATGCGTGGCGCGATCGCCTTCAACGGCGAGACCCCCTCCTGCCACAAGCACGAGCAGACCGATAAGTCCGGCTACCGCCGGAAACGCGCGCGCGCGTACGGAGCCGTACCGGGTTCTTCCGACTTGAGCCGCCGACGCTTCACGTTTCACGGTTCACGCCTCACGTCCCCTAGAAAAACCACTGCCCTCTGAAGAAAAACGACCTTGGCATGCCGGCGTGCGCCACGCCGAGACCGATGCTCCCTTCGCCCTGGTTGATGAAGTATTTCTGATCCAACAGATTGACCACATCGAATCCGATTAAAAACTTCTGACGATCCCAGGGCAACGGAATGACGTGACTGATGGACAGATTGTACACGGTGTAGGACGGACTGTGGGTCGAATTGGTCTTGCCTCCCTCTTCAGCGGTTCGAAGACCTGACCCATAGAGCATCTGGCCGCTGATCGTCGTTCGCTCCCGAAATTTATAACTCACCACGGCCGAACTTGTCAGCAATTGCATGTGATCGCAAAACACGCCGCCCGGAGAGTTGATATCGTCGATCTCCTTCTGCTCCAGGAGGAAATGGCCGGACTGGAGACCGTAGCCCTTGCATTGCCCCCAGGCCACGTTCCCGCGCGCAGCCAGGGTGTCCGTGAGCTGGACCTTCAAGGTGCTGTCGATCCCCCGCTGCCATCCGCGTTCGAAGGCGAAGAAATTCAAGAGCGGCGTGGTCCCGAACTGGCCGGCATCCGATTGATACCGATTGAGCTTGTAATAGCCCGTCAATTCCAGCGTGGCCCATGATGTCAACGCGTGATAGCTCCCCACCTGAAAGTAGTGGGATCGCTCGGCCCTGACGGTATTGTTCGTCAGATTCTCAGGCTCGGCGGTCGTGCCGATGGTGTTGAGCTTGGCGAACGAGATCGCCTCCAGGTTCGGAGGAGTAAAGAGCCGGCCGTAGAAGGCGTGAAAGACGTTGGCGTTGTCATGCTTGTACGTCACACCGACGCGCGGACTGACCTGTCCTTCGCTCGACTGATATTGGATCGCATCGCCGCGGACGCCGAGGTTGAACGTCCAGTGCTCGTCCGGCGTCCATTGATCTTGCAGCCAGAATTCCTGACGGTAGCCGATTAGCCGGTTATCGGCATCGAGCGCGAGCACGTTGCCGATCGGCTCGCCGGTTCCTGGATCGCGTTGAAAGGCGAACAGGCGTGTCTTGTTGATCGCTTGGGTGCGGTCGATCTGAAATCCCGTTTTGATGAGATGTGCCTTGCTGTGCACGTACGTGTAGTCCAGCCGAACGCCGCCCGAATAGGCCATCCGGTCTTGATCGGCAGCCGAGAACGGTTCGTCCGGATCCGGGGTGTGCGCCAGCACATTGAATGGATCCGTTTTGAAGGTGGCGCGGGTATGGCGGAAATACCCAGCCAGGCTGAAGAAATTGCTGGCGTTGATGTCGTGCCGCCAGACCATGTGGGCATACTGGTTGTTCTCTTTCTGTTTTTCATCGATAGCCTGCGACGCGACCGGATTGAACGCCGGATTCTGCGCCTGCAGCAAGGCCAGGAGGTCCGGGTTGACCGCCAGCCCGGGTGTCGTGGGAATCTGATACTTGGCCGCCGAATTCAAAAAGAGCCAGGTGAAGTTATTGCGGTTGTCGCGCTGGTAGTCGCCGCGGAGGTAGGTCTGGTTGCGCTCGCTCTGTCCGTGAAAGATCGAATGCCCCAGCGTAGGCGGCTCGATCCCCCGGTTGGTGGAGGTAAAGCTGTTCAACACGTAATAGCGGAACTTTTCGCCTACCGTGCCGCCGTATTCGAACGAGGGGTTGAGCGTTTCGTTCGACCCGCCGAACATCTGCAGCGAACCGAAGCCCGGTCTGGTCCCGCTCTTGCTGGTGATATCGATGACCGCCGCGGTTTTATTCCCGTACTGAGCCTCCATGCCCCCCAGGAGGATGTCGGCCCGTTCCCAAGCGCGAGGTGTGATCACGTCCGAAAAGGTGGACGACACCGTGTCCGGAATCGGCACCCCGTCGATGCGGAACTGCAAATTGGCATGGTCCTGGCGAATGTGCAACTGTTTCAGCGCGCCGTAGGCCGCGCTCGGAATGGTCTGGAGGACGTCCTGCAGCTCGACATTGTTCCCCCGCGGCAACAGTTCGATGTCCTTGCGGCTGACGGAGTAGGTCTCGCTCGACGCCTTGTACTGAAGGGGGGGCAGCGGAGACACCACCTCCAAGGCGATTTCCTGCGTCAGCGCCAGGGTCAGCCGGATCGGCGGCGGCGGTTCCGTCCCGATCTTGACGATGACATACTCGCTCCGATAGGTCTCCTGCACGGCGCTGACGGAATAGGTGCCTTCCTGTGGCACCGTCAACGAAAACTCTCCCGCATCATCGGTCACGGCGGTCTCGATCAGATTGCCCTCCTGATCCTTGACCTGCACGATGGCCTGCGGAATGCGACGCAAGTCTGGATTCTGGACAAATCCCCGAACGATCCTCTGCCCCTCACCCTCCGCAGCAGATGCCGACCCGATCCCGCATTCGCAGACTCCAGTGAACCCCACGAGAGCGACGAACATCGCATAGGCAAACCAACAGGCGCGGCTCATCATTCCTTCCTCCACCGGCAAAAGTTGAATGAATCCGACGGCGCAAGCCAGCGCGTGACGCGGTTGCACTTGCTCAGACTTTTCGGAAGGGAATGCTAGCGGCGTGGAGGCGCGCGCGAGGGACCGACGGAGGACAGCGTGATGGAAAGAAGAACAGATTCGGCCGGGAATTCCCGATGTCCGACGGTTTCGATGACCGGGAACTTGGAAGGACCGACGTCAAGCGACCCGGCCGTCTGATGCTGCACCCATTGGCAGAGATCCGTATCGGAGTGCTCATGCCCATCCGCATCGGCGGCAGCCAGCTCATGATGGACATCCAATGCGACGGCGAACGGCGCCAAGACCAGGAGAACGAGACCCACAAGCAAGGCCGCGAGCACGCGTGCGTGGCGATAGGCATCCAGTCGTGTCAGGAAGGTTCTCATCAACAGACGATCTTAGAGCAAAGGTCCTTGTTCAACCCCAAGCCGCGGGAGCAACTGGCGACGGAACTGAGCACCCATACGGGTCAGCGGCATTCCGGGCACCATCCGAAAAATTCCAGGGCGTGGCTGTCGACAACGAATCTGGTCCGCCGTTCGACCACCTCGGTCAACTTTTTCAACGGGCAGAGCATCAAGTCGGCGATACGGCCGCATCCCCTACATTGAATGTGATGATGGTGCTGCCGGCCGTGACGCACCTCGTACCGCATCTGCCCTTCGTGAAACCCGACCGACTCGATCATTCCGAGTTCCTTGAGCATGGCCAGATTCCGATACACAGTGACGAGGTCCACTGTTCGATGCGCCCGCTTCAGGCGCTCATGCACCTCCGCTGCGGTGATCGGCAAGGCACTCTCCTGAAAAATCTTCAGGATCGCCCTCCTGGGCTTGGTGAGCTTTTTGCCGCCCGCTTTCAGACTGTCGAGCATCGGATCGCTCATAGAAGATCGCACCTGAAGCTAATTGCAAGTGAGTTGCATTTAATCATGTCGGCTCGACCCTGTCAACATCCCCTCGCCGACCGGCTCGATGCAGCCTCGCCACGGAAACGAGGCCCATGCTAAGATCTGCCACGATGCTGATCGACACCCACACTCATCTGGATGATTCCCGTTACGACGCCGACCGCGAGGCGGTGCTCACCCGGGCGCAAGAGGCCGGGGTCGGCGCCTTCGTCACGATCGGGTGCGACCTGGCTACCAGCCGCGCGGCGGTCGCGCTGGCGGAGCGGTACCCGTTCGTGTACGCCACGATCGGCGTCCATCCGCACGAAGTCAAACACATCGGAGACGGGTGGTACGACGAACTGAGGCGGCTCGCCCGGCATCCCAAAGTTGTGGCCTATGGGGAGATCGGTTTGGATTACCACTACAACCACTCGTCGCCCAAAGAGCAGCGCCATCGGTTCCGCGAACAGATCGGGCTGGCCCGCGAGTTGAAGCTCCCCCTCGTTGTTCATACGCGGGAGGCGCAGGAAGACACCATCGCGATTCTCAAAGAGGAACACGCCACGGAGGTCGGCGGGGTGTTTCACTGTTTCTCGGGAGATGCGAGGCTGGCGAAGGATGCGTTGGATCTCGGTTTTTACCTGTCTTTTTCTGGAATCATCACGTTCCAGAACGCGACCATGGTGCGCGACATCGCGAAAACCGTGCCGCCTGATCGGCTGCTCATCGAAACCGATTGCCCCTACCTCACGCCGGTCCCCCACCGCGGCACACGCAACGAGCCGGCCTATGTCGCCTTGGTTGCAAAAACGTTGGCCGAGATCAGATCTGCGCCTGAGGCCGCGACAGGGGAGATCGGCCGGGTCACGGCGGAGAATGCCCGCCGGCTGTTCAAAATTGCCTGAGCCGGCGGTTTCTGCGACGAAGCGCTTTGGGCAGCTTGCGCGGGTTGCCCTTCTTGTCCGGGTTGCGCCTCGGTAGGTCCTCTTCCTCGACCGCCCGCCCCTTGAATGCCGGGACGGCGGGCGATGCGACCGGAGCGAAGAGTTTCGCGGCAAATTCGGCGGCGCCGATCACGAACGCCCCGTGCGTTCTCGCAAAGTCCGCTACCTCGCGGTCCGACGACACGACAGCGCAGTCCCGGCCGTATGCTTGCGCAAGCCGCTGGATGACTTGATCGGCCCGCTCGCCGCGCCGCGAATAAATCACTTCGACGCCCGAGCGGTGCTCGTGGCGTTCGACGCCTAGGCCTTCCCGCCACCCGTCAAAGACCACAGTGATCGCATGCCCTTTGCGTTGGCGATAGCCGGCCAGATCGCGCAGCAACTGCTCGCGCGCGAACTCGCTCGGAGGCTTGCCAGAGACCGGACCGGCCGACCGAACGCCGAGCACATTGTAGCCGTCAATGATCAGATGCGTCGCCACGATCGCGCAAACCCCCAGTCCATTACAGGAAAGCCTATCAGCCTTGGCTGCACCCTGTGGAAGGCTGCGAATTTCCTGTGATTCCCCTTGACAATACCGGGCGCATCTGAGAAAAGTTTTTGAATCGATTCAACGCGAAAAACGTAAGACGGAGTCCTTCGTGACCAAGCGGCGTCGGGCCGTTGCGTGTGTGTTCCTTGCCCTGCTTTTCGCAGCCGGTGCACCGCTCCCTCCATCTCCGTCCGCCGCTCCGCCCCAGGTCACAACGCTTCCGCCGCATTATACGGACTCCCTGGTCGTTCATCCGGTCGCCAAGTCCAGGAAAAAGTCTTCGGCTTTGACGCCGGCGGTGATCCGGGATTTACGGGTCGCCACGTACCCGGACTGGACCAGGCTCGTCTTGGATCTCGAACGCAGCGTGCAGTTCACCGAAAACCGGCAGAACAATCCCGACCGGGTCATCATCGAGCTGAAAAACGCGAAACTGGGGAAAGCCGCCCAAGGGAAACTCTCGGGCGGAACGCTCCCCGAAGCCGTCACGATCACCCAGAGAACCCCACGGTCCGTCGCCGTCTCGCTGAAGGCGAAACGTATCAGCAACTATAAAATCCTGCCGCTGTCGAACCCCGACCGGTTGGTGGTCGACATCGTACCCCGCCCCGGATCCGAGAGCATGGTCAAAACCGGAGACCAGCCGGCCCCCAACGGCAATGAAGAACCGCAGCAACGCATCCAGCCGGTTCCCCGACAAAAAGTCAAAACGATTGTCATCGATCCGGGTCACGGCGGCAAGGATCCGGGGGCGCGCGGCGCGCACGGGACGGAAGAAAAAGACATTACGCTGAAGGTCGCGCTGTTGCTCCGCAATCTCCTCAGCAAGGAACCCGACACCCGGGTGCTGATGACGCGGGACCGCGACGTGTTCATCGAACTGGAGGATCGGGCCAAGTTCGCCAACAGCAACAACGCCGACCTGTTCGTCTCGATCCACGTCAATTCGCATCCGCAGAAAGGGATCAAGGGCATCGAGATCTATCACTTCGGCGAAGCCAAGGATCAACGCGCGCTCGAAGTGGCGGCGCGGGAAAACGGCACGCCGTTGAGCAGCACGGGCGTCGGCTGGGAATATCTCGTCGCAGACCTCCTCACGACGAAGAAAATCGAGGACTCGTTGGAGTTGGCCTGGACGACCAAGCAGGCGATGGTCATGCGCCTGAACGGCCAGTACAACACGGTCGATCACGGGGTCAAGACGGCTCCGTTCTATGTCTTGCGCTTCACCACCATGCCCAGTATTTTGGCCGAAATCGCGTATATTTCCAATCCGGCCGAAGAGCAACTCCTGAAGAGCGCGTCGTTCTTGGCGCGCGTCGCAGAAGCCCTGTTCGACGGCGTCAAAACGTTTATCAGTCCGAACCGTCTCTCCTCAAAGTAACGAGCCGCGCTCGACTGCGTCTCGCAATGCCCACCCTGAAGGTGACCTTGGAATATGACGGTACCCGCTATGCGGGGTGGCAACGTCAGCCCGACCGGCCGACGATTCAGGAAGCCGTGGAAGCAGCGCTTGCCCGGATCACCCAGGCCCAGATCACGGTCATCGGAGCCGGCCGCACCGATGCGGGCGTTCACGCGCTCGGCCAGGTCGCCAGCTTCCGGACGGAGCGCGTGATGTCCGCCGAAGAATGGACCAGGGCCTTGAACGGGGTCCTGCCCGACGACATCAGCGTGCGAAGGGTCGAAGAGGTGGACGACGGGTTCCACGCGCGCTATTCCGCGCGCGGGAAGCTCTACGAATACCACATCCTCAATCGTCCCGAACGGTCAGCCCTGCAGCTCCACCGGGCCTGGCACCTGCACAAACCACTCGACGTGCCTGCGATGAAAGCCGCAGCCGCCCTGCTGGTCGGCAAACACGACTTCTCATCATTCGAAGGCGCCCTGAGCGATAACGAAAATCCTTGGTGCGATCTGCGACGGCTTGACGTCAATCAGGAGGCGGACCTCATCCGCATCCACGCCTATGCGGACCGTTTTCTCAAACAGATGGTGCGGACGATCGTGGGGACGTTGGTCGAGGTGGGATTAAAGAGACGCCCGCCGGAGTCTCTGAAAGAGATTCTTGACGCGCGGGACCGTTCGGCGGCCGGGAAAACGGCTCCACCCCACGGACTCTATCTGATCAGAGTGGATTATGAGTATGAGGTTCGCGAGCCGGCTTCCTACGTCGACACCAGGGCGGAAGAACCGTAGTTTATCCAGCGCGCGAAGATCCGGCGATGGCCGTGCGCAGAAACACTCCTATCATGCCGCCACCAGCACCGCTGAAACGGGCTCAGGACTTCGGCTTCCCTGCGCTTCAGGCTGGACTCGGCGCAGGAACTCGGCTGCATCCGTCCGTTGCACAGCAACGCACTTTCTGGCCTCCGAACAGGGAGTGATGTCTCCTGCCTTTGGCCGATCTTTGTCAATCGGCGTTCCATCGATGTTCCGTCGGAGTCCGCAATTCACGCACTTCAGTTCGTAAAGACTCACATACGCGTCGAGATACCGTTCTTCAATCATCAACCCCGCGCACTTGGGGCACTTCATCCCGTCCTCACCTCCTGGACAAGCCATGACTCACGGACTCGGGCGGGCACCAAGCCCAGGGGCTCGCCCTATCGAGCCGTGTGGTATTGAAATAAGCCGATTTTTGACGTCGTCAAGCCGGCAGAAAGCTAGGCAGCGCTCCGATCCGGTAACCTCTCCGCACTCGATTTGAATTTGGACGGATGATGATTATTACCTCATTCGCGAAGAGGGGTGCCCAAAGGAGAACGCATGATCAGAGGAAACTCCGATCTCGAGCGCCATGATGCCCAACAGGACCAAGGGCTGACCGGTTTGGTGAAAGCGGAACTGTTCAAGGTCATGATGGCATCGTGCATTGAGCGGTTCAACCAAGACCTTGGGATGCCGTCCGCCGACATCAGCCAGATGCTGAAAGAGCTGGCGGCCTACTATGAGACCTCCTATTCCCGATCGAGCGGATCGGCCCCCTCCGTGATCTTCCTGCATCGATGGGCCGAAGCCTGAATCGAAGCGGCGCCTGAGCCTTCTCTCGCTTTTCGCCGGTAGTTCGCGTATCCTGCGAACAGGCTTGGCGGGCAGAGTCGCCCTGTCGGCGCACACCACACAGCGATAGGAAGATCAAGCAGGATGACGCACTTTTGTTCCGGTGGACGCAACCTCTGCCGGGTTTTCGCCTGCGCCCTTTGCTTCCACGTTTTGCCCGCCGCCGCTCAGCAGCCGGACGACATTCTCGAACTCAGCAAACGGATGGTGGAGCTTCAGCGATCCGGAAAACACGCCGAGGCGCTTCCCCTGGCGCAACGCGCGGTCGAACTGTCGGAGGAAGCCCTGGGACCGGAAGATCCGGCCGTCGCCATCTATCTTGACCATTTAGGGACGCTCTATCATCGCTTGGGCAAGGTTGATCAGGCCGAGTCCGTCTTGCAACGGGCGTTGGCGATCCAGGAGAAGGCCCTGGGCTCCGACCATGTGGCTGTCGCCGCCACCCTGAACCACTTGGGCAAGCTCTACGGCGGCACAGGAGAGATCCTAAAGGCTGAGCAGCTTCTCCGACGGGCGCTGGCGATCCGCGAAAGGGTCCTGGGACCGGACCATTCCGCCGTGGCCGCCAGCTTGAACGCTCTGGCCGTCGTCTTATCCATCGAGAAGCGGTACGCGGAGGGCGAACCACTGTTCCTGCGGGCGTTGGCGATTCAAGAACGCGGGCTCGGATCGACCCATCCTGGCGTAGCGACCACACTCGAAAACTATGCGGCGCTGCTGCGCGGCGCCGGTCGCGCGCAAGACGCCGACGAAGTGGAAGCCCGTGCCCGGCGTATTCGTGAACAAGCTCAGCCTCTGCAGGCTCCCCGCCCATAACGCTGTTCTCGCGAGCGAAGGCTCCGCGGCTGAACGTTACGGGAAAGGGCTGATGGACGAGGAGGGAGGACGAAAGGAAGGTCCTGTCGCAAAGGACAGGCTGACCTCGGACTAACTCTGATTCGGCGGGTTCTCGAGCTTCTTCCGCAGCTCGATCAGTTCCTGTTCAAGCGCCGCGAAGCGGTCCGCGATGGGGTCGGGAATGTTGATGTGATCCATGGTGGCGTCGGGCACCCGTTCGCCTTCCGTCTTGATAATGCGGGCTGGCACCCCGATGACCGTGGAGTTGGGCGGGACGGATTTCAGGACCACCGAGTTGGCACCGATCTTCACATTGTCCCCGATCCTGATCCCGCCCAGGAGCTTGGCGCCGCAGCGCGCCTCGAGCGTCGTGGTTCCGTGCCGCAGCATGGCCGCCACCAC
>JBBIOW010000002.1:38443-51248 GCA_037443165.1 Nitrospiraceae bacterium
GCCGGCCCCGACGACCACATGGTTTCCCAGGGTCGGATGTCGCTTTCCACGCTCCTTCCCTGTGCCTCCCAGCGTGACCCCCTGAAAGAGCGTCACGTAGTCGCCGATCTCGGCGGTTTCGCCGATGACCACACCCATCCCATGGTCGATGAAGAAGCCGGTGCCGATTTTGGCGGCGGGATGGATCTCGATTCCCGTCAGCCAGCGCGCGAACTGGGAAATGGCCCGCGGGAAAAACGGCACCTTTTTATTGTGCAACCAGTGCGCGAACCGATAGGCGAGGATCGCATGAAAGCCCGCGTAGGTCAGGATCACCTCCAGCGTGCTGGTCGCAGCCGGATCGCGGTCGAAGACGGCTTGGAGATCCTGTCGGATGGTCTTGAACATGATCACAATCCCCGGCTATCAGCGCAAACTGTTAGCAGGCGGCTGACATCTGACCGCCGACGACTCATTGATCGAGTCGCTCAATCACACACACCGCCTGGGTCGCAATGGCTTCCTCCCGGCCGATGGCGTCCAGTCCCTCGCCGCTCTTGACCTTGACGTTGACCAGGTCCGGAGCGACCCGGAGCACCTCCGCCATCCTTTTCTGCATCGCGGCCAGGTGCGGGCTCAACCGGGGTGCCTGCGCAATGATGACGGTGTCCAGATTCACCAGCCGATATCCCTTTCGCGCCAGCTTGCCGATCACATCTTCCAAGAGTTTCAGGCTGGAGATGTCTTTGTACCGGGGATCGGAACTCGGGTAGTGGCGGCCCAAATCCCCCTCTCCCATGGCTCCCAGCAACGCATCGCAGACCGCGTGAACGAGCGCATCGGAATCGTAATGCCCCTGCAGCCCTTTGGAATGCGGGATCTCAACGCCGCCCAGGATCAGTTTTCGCCCCGTCGCTAACGGGTGAATATCGTACCCGATGCCGATCCGCATGTACTTCCTTTCATTTCATTATGCGTGAGGCGTGATGCGTGACCCGTGAAGGATGAGGTCCCCGCTTGTCTCCACTCATTAGACTTTACGCTTCATGTCTCACGTTTCCTGCGCGCCGCCAATATCGCTTCGCCGATGATCATGTCCTCCGGCCTGGTGACCTTGATGTTTTCCCCACTGCCTTCCACCACCACGACACGTCGGCCGAGCAATTCGACCAGATGCGCGTCGTCCGTCGCCTGAATGCCCTCCAGTTGGGCCTTGCGGTGCGCCTCTTCCAGCCAATCCCTCCGGAACGCCTGCGGCGTTTGGGCCAGCCAGAGATGACGCCGGTCCACTGTCCGTGCGACGGCTCCGTCGGCTCCCATCTCTTTTACCGTGTCGCGCATCGGGATCGCAACGATCGCCGCACCGTGCTTCGCCGCCTGCTCAATCACGTCTTGCACCATCCGTTCAGTGAGAAACGGCCGGACCGCATCGTGCACCAGAACAATCTCCGTTTCGCGGTCGACCTCCGCGAGCGCATGGCGGACCGAGTCCTGCCGATGCTCCCCCCCGGATACGATCTTGCTGACTTTCTTGAACCCGTGCGGAACGACGACCTGGTTCAGACAGTATTCGCGTTCGGTCGCGGGAACCGCGAGGATGATCTCATGGATCGCGGGCGAGGCCTCGAGTACCCGGAGGGTGTGCACGAGTAACGGCTGGCTTCCCAGCGTCAGAAACTGCTTCGGGACGGTCCCCCCCATCCGCAGGCCCCGTCCCGCGGCGGGCACAAGGGCGACGGTGCGTCTAACCACGCGCGACCTGAAACTCCTCCCGCTCGCTCTCTTCCTTGAGTCGCGTGAAGATCATGCGCCCCGCCGTCGTCTGGAGGACGCTGGTGACTACGACGTCCACATTCCGGCCGATGCAGCGCTTTGCGTTGTCCACGACGATCATGGTTCCGTCGTCCAGATAGGCGACCCCTTGGCCGGCTTCCTTGCCTTCCTTGAGCACGAACACGCGGATGGTCTCGCCGGGCAACACGACCGGACGCAGCGCGTTGCATAACTCGTTGATGTTCAGCACGCGGACGCCCTGCAACTCGGCCACCTTGTTCAGATTCAGATCGTTGGTGATGATCTTCGCACCGACCTTCTTCGCCAACACGACGAGCTTGGCGTCGACCTCTTTCACGTGCGGAAAATCATCCTCGACGATCCGCACGTCGATATCGACCATTTTTTGAATCTTGTTGAGAATATCGAGCCCGCGTCGGCCGCGCGCCCGCTTCAGCGAATCCGACGAATCGGCGATATGCTGCAGCTCGTTCAAAATGAAGTGCGGCACCAGGAACGTTCCCTCCAGAAAACCGGTCTCGCATAGGTCGGCGACGCGCCCGTCGATGATCACGCTCGTGTCGAGAATCTTCGGATTCGCCGCCGGCCCGCCGAACTCCGCCGGCTTCGCCCCGCCGGGGAATTGCTCCCGGCCGAACCTGCCCCCAAGCACGAGGCCAAGATACGGGAAGCCCAGCAAAAAGACCAGTCCGCCGATGTGAAAGAGAAACGTTTCGACGTCGAAGATCACGCTGCCGACCCACTCCACCAACCCGGCCAGAAGCAATCCCACCGCCAGCCCGGCCGTTCCGCCGATAATGATGCCGAACGATAGTTTTCGAAGCGCATACTCGCTGGCAATGATCAAGCCTCCGGTCGCCGCCCCGATTCCCAACCCCATCAGCAGAAACTGGCCGTTGACCTCTTCGGCGCGCAAGAAAAGGGCCATCCCTGCCAGAGCGCTGAGAAGGACGAATATGGCCCGCGCTACCATACGCTTCACCTCCTCTCGAGATACGATGCAAACATCCGACCCGCCCTCTCGCAGGTCACGGCCGTACGGTCAGGAAGACCGTGCGGCCCTGTCGCTTCATCAACGGCAACACCGTCCGACCCTTCGGCAAAGCGGCGGCAAGCCGTTCGTATGTCTTCAGCGACGTCACCGGCTTCCGGTTGACCTCCAGGATGAGATCGCCTTCTTTCACGCCTCCCCTTCGGCTGCCTGGCCGGTCCGCCCGTGCACGACGACACCTCTCGTTTCCCGGCCCTGAGCCCGTCCCGGGTCGCCACCAGCTCCGTTAATTCAAACCCATCCATACCCGAGAGCAAGCCGCCGGGTACGATCGGCCCTGCCGAGTCTCCGCCGTTCTGCGCCACCCGCTGCGGCTGCTCAGCAATGGTCACCTCCACCGACTTCAGGGCTTTCTCCCGAATCAGTCTGACCGTCACCCGTTTGCCGACGGGAGTCTGGGCGACAGCGTTTCGCAACTGCGTCGGGTTTTCCACCGGTTTGCCGTCGTACTCGACGACCACATCACCGCGCTCGAAGCCGGCTTTCTTGGCCGGGCTGTCTTCCATCACATCGCTGACCAACGCCCCCGTAATCCGGTCCAGCCCGAATTGCGCAGCCAGCTCAGGCGAGAGTTCTTGAATCGACACGCCCAGCCACCCCCGCACGACTCGCCCCCCACGGACGAGCTGCTCCATGACCGAGTGCACCAGGTTGCTCGGCACCGCAAAGCCGATCCCCATGTTGCCGCCGCTCCGACTGAAGATGGCGGTGTTGATCCCGACCACTTCGCCCCGCACGTTGACCAACGGCCCGCCGGAGTTGCCCGGATTGATCGCCGCGTCGGTTTGGATGAAATCCTCATATTCGGTGATCCCCATGCTGGCCCGGCCTACTGCGCTGACGATCCCCATCGTGACGGTCTGGTTCAGTCCGAACGGATTGCCGACCGCCAGCACAAGTTCCCCGACTTCCAGCCGGTCAGAATCGGCCCATCGAACGCTCTGCAACCCGTCGGCATCGATTTTCACCACCGCCAGGTCTGTCTTGGAATCGGTGCCGATCAGCTTGGCTCTGAACTCGCGCTTGTCGGACAGAAGGACTTTGATTTCGTCCGCCTCATTCACCACGTGGTTATTCGTGATGATGAGCCCATCGGACTGGACGATCACCCCCGACCCCAGGCTCCGCTCTTTGCGGGTTCGCGGCGCCTCGAAGCGGCGGGACCATTCGTCGCCGAAGAAGCGATGAAAGAACGGGTCGTCGGGCACTGCGCCGTGCGGCCCCTCGCTCCCCCGACTGCTCTTCGTCGCGAAGATATTGACGACGGCCGGCTTCACCGTTCTCGCGATCTGCACGAAACCCTGCTCGCCGCTCGCGACGGCGGCCGGCGGCACCGCCGCCGGCACCGGCTTGGCCGGCCGGGGAACAGGTACGCCATGGCCGGTCGGCAGCCATCCCATTTCGGAGACCAGGACGACACCGAGCAGAACCCCGCCGGCCACCAACAGACCGCTCACCCAAAGCGAGGAGCGATTCCGGTCTCTGCATTCGGGCGCTTCCGGCGGATTCACGGCGTACCCCTTTGGAACGATGGTCGTGAACCGTTAACCGGTAGTTCTCAGTACTGAGAGATTTGGCATTCTCCGCCCACGCTTAACGATTCGCGAATAACGGTCAACGGGCGTCTCAGGGAATCTGACCCGCATAGATGCCCATGATGGTGTGCAGGAACTTGATCGCTTCGGCCCTGGGTCGCTGGAAGGAATTGCGGCCGATGATCGAGCCGAATCCCCCGCCGTCGCGGATCGCCCGTACTTCCTCGAACACGGTTTTGTCATCGCTCTTTGCGCCGCCGGAAAAAATCACGATGCGGCGGCCGTCGAATGCGGACTGCACGACATGCCGGACTCGTTCCGGCAGCGTCTTGATGGGCACCTGCTCGGCTTCGTACACCTTCTTAGCCGCGGCCTGCTCGAGATACGCCGTCGGCAGCTTGACCTTGATGATGTGGGCTCCCAACTGCGCCGCGATCTGCGCCGCGTAGGCGACGACGTCCATCGCGGTCTCCCCTTCCTTGCTCAACCCCGAACCGCGCGGGTAGGACCAGACCACGACGGCCAGCCCGCACTGTTTGGCCTCCTCCGCGATTTCCCGCAACTGCTGATACATCGTAGTGCAGTGGGCCGAGCCGGGATAAATCGTGAATCCCACCGCCGAGCAGCCAAGCCGCAACGCGTCACGCACACTCCCGGTCACGGACGGCAGCGGATCCTTGTCCTCGTGCAGCACGTCGTGATTGTTGAGTTTCAGGATAAGCGGAATCCGTCCGGCAAACTGAGCCGCCCCCGCCTCCAGGAATCCCAGCGGCGCCGCGTAGGCATTGCACCCGGCTTCGATCGCCAATTCGAAATGATAGAGCGGGTTGTAACCCGGTGGGTTGGGCGCAAAACTCCGAGCCGGCCCGTGTTCGAATCCCTGATCCACGGGCAAGATCACCAGCCGGCCGGTTCCGGCCAGACGGCCGCTGTTCAATATTCTCGTCAAATTAGTCTTCGTTCCTGGATTGTCGCTGGCATACCAACTGAGGATTTCCTGTATCCGATCGGCCATGTCGTCCTCCCGTACTCGTCAAACCTTATTCGTTCAACGTGAACCGTGAATTCTCACCAAAACAAGGACTTATCCTCCCGCTTCGCGTTTCCCGTTTCACGCTTCACGCCTTCCCTGAATGAATGCCTCCGCTTCCGCCACGTCCTCACGGCTGCCGATGATCAACGGCACCCGCTGGTGCAGGCTCTTGGGTTCGATGTCCAAAATCCGCATGGCGCCGGTGCTTGCGCTCCCGCCCGCCTGCTCCACCACAAGCGCCAGAGGATTGGCTTCATAGAGCAACCGAAGCTTGCCTTCGGGCTTGTCCACTTCGCCGGGATAGAGATAGATTCCGCCACCCAGCAGCATCCGGTGCACATCCGCCACGAGACACCCGGAATAGCGGGAACTGTACGGTCGGCCGCCCGCTTTGTCCTGAATCTTGAGCTGGTCGATGTACCGTTTGGTCCCAACAGACCACTTGTGATAGTTACCTTCGTTCACAGCATAGACCTTCCCTCGCGGTGGAATCCGGATCTGCTCGTGGGAGAGAAGATACTCCCCGATACCCGGATCGAGGGTGAACCCGTGCACGCCCCGGCCGACCGTGAAGACCAGCATCGTGCTCGATCCGTACAACAGATAGCCGGCCGCCACCTGGTCGACGCCTTTGCGGAGCAACTCGGATTCGGACGGCAAGCCGTCTTTTTTCTCGTAGCGGAGCACGGAAAAGATGGCTCCAAGCGGCATATTGACGTCCGTGTTGGAGGAGCCGTCCAGCGGATCGAACAACAGGATGTATTTGCCGTGCGGCCAATTCTCGGGCACCAGCAACGGCTTTTCCAACTCTTCGGAAGCCAGCGCGCAGACGATTTTGCTGTACTTGAAGACCTTGACGAACGTGTCGTTCGCGATCTCGTCCAGCTTCTTGACGACTTCCCCCTGGACATTGGTCTCCCCGGTGGAGCCCAGGATGTTGATCAGCCCGGCCCGGCGTAAATCCTGGGCGATCATCTTGCCCACGAGCCCGATCTGCGTCAGAAGCACGGAAAACTCGCCGGTCGCAGCCGGGTGAGCGGCCTGTTTTTCAATGATAAAGCGATTCAAGGTAACGGGAAATTGAGCCACGGTCGGTCCTTTCGAGGTCGGCCGTCGATGTCGCCGCTTGCCGGAAGCTGAAGGTGGAATTGACGGCCATTATATCGATTTTGGCCGAGACGGGCAACGAAAGGGCCCCTCAGGGGGCGGACGCCGTCGAGAGACCGAAGCCTTCGACCAGCTTGGCGACGACGGAGCCGATAATCACTTTCGCCTTCATCATCACCGGGATCCGCCGCTCATCGGTGGTGAACCAGACTCGAATATCGCCCTGGTTCAGGAAAATACCCTGAAACGGCATGATCGCGAGCACGCGGGCGGTTTCGACCGTGCCCCAGGGCCCCTTCAACGTCTCCAGCGCTTCGACCCGTACCTCCAGCTTATAGTTCTTCTTGTCGTGGTGAACATTCATCACCAAAGAGGCCCCGGGCGTCATGGGCAGAGCGCTCCGCGCGTAATAGAGACAGGAGATGGCATCTTGTGTCCCGTTGGGGATCGTCAGCACGTCGGTCCGGCCGTCCTTGACCGCGACGACCGTCCCCGCCGCGTGGTGAAAGGTATATTCGAAATCGTTCTTTCGTCGGCCCTCTCGTCGGCGAAAGCTCATGCGCTGAGGCAAGAGCGTGGCGGCGTCAACCCGGGATTCGACGCGGTTGTCAACCGGATAAAACCTGGTCACCAGGGGACTGGACTGCGCGGCGGCCACGAACTTGAATCCCGGCTGACTGTCAGATGTCGTGGATCGATCCGCCTCCAGCACCGCCGTGCCGGCCAGGATGCTGAACCAGGAAATGTGATAGAGAAACCGCTCTCCGTCCGCAAACGGAGGGCGTACCGCAGAAGCCCCAGAGGTTGACGGTTGGGAAGACCCGGAAGCCGCCGCTCGGGTGGGAATCGCTAGAGAGAGGACCAAGGAGAGGGAGAGAAGGGGGAGAATGAAGCGATCGGAAACGAAAGCGCGAAGCACATTCACGTCACGTGGTCACATGGCGTTGCGCCGCATCGAGTTCGCGTTCGATCGCCGATCGGATCGCGTTGAGCCGTTCGGGAGAGGCGGCTTCGAAGCGCAGCACCAAGGCCGGCTGCGTGTTCGACGCCCGGATCAAACCCCAGCCGTCCTCGAAGATCGCGCGAACGCCGTCGATAGTCACCAGATCCCGAAGCCGCAGCTCCGACGGCGCCAACGGCTGGTTCGCTTTCGCATAGGCCGCAAACTGCGCTTGCACCCGCTTGACCAGATCGAACTTGATCGTATCCGGACAGTCAACCCGAATTTCCGGCGTCGCCGAGGTCGGGGGAAGATCCGCCACCAGACTCGAAAGCGGCTGCTTGGTCTTGGCCAGGATTTCGACGAGCCGGCAGGACGCGTAAATGGCGTCATCGTACCCGAAGTACCGATCCGCAAAGAACATATGGCCGGACATCTCGCCGGCCAGCACCGCACCCTCGGCCTTCATCTTGGCCTTGATCAAGGAATGGCCGGTCTTCCACATGATCGGCCGTCCCCCGCGCTTCGCAATGTCGTCGTAGAGGCTTTGGGAGGCCTTGACCTCGGAGATGATCGTACACCCCGGCTTCGTCGCTAGAATATCGCGCGCGTAGATCACCATCAGCCGGTCACCCCACAGGATATTCCCCTGCTCGTCGACCGCGCCAATGCGATCGGCGTCTCCATCGTACCCGATGCCGACGTCCGCGCGAACGGACTTCACGGTCCGGATCAGATCGTGAAGATTCTCGACCACGGTGGGGTCGGGATGGTGATTCGGAAACCTGCCGTCCAATTCGCAGTAGAGCCCGGTCACGCGGCAACCGAGTTGTTCCATCGCCTGCTTGGCGACCAGGGCGGCTGCCCCGTTGCCGCAGTCGATGACGACATGCAGATGATCCGCATGGACGCCGGCGAAACTGTTTTTCAGATAGGCGAGGTAGGCGGGGATGATCGGGTGACTCGAGAGCATCCCACTCCCGGAAGCGAATGTCCCCGCCTCCATGACGCGGCGCAACTCCTGAATGTCTTCGCCGTGCAGCGCCTCTCTGCCGATACAGACCTTGAATCCGTTATACTCGGCGGCGTTGTGACTGCCCGTGATCATGATCCCGCCGTCGACAGGCAACTGGAAGAGCGAGAAATACAGCAAGGGCGTCGGACAGACGCCGATATCCACCACGTTGATCCCGCCGGCAACGAGCCCGCGCACTAAGCCGTCGCGGAGACTCGGCGAGCTGAGCCGCCCGTCGCGACCGACGCTGACGGTCTTCACGCCTTTCCCACCGGCCATCGTCGCATAGGCGCGCCCGAGCCGCTCGGCGATGTCCTCGGTCAGGTCCTTGCCGACGACGCCGCGGATATCATATTCACGAAATAGCGCCATGACGTGATGATCGTTCAGCCAGTTTAGCCGGTTCGGCCCGTTATGCCAGTTAAGCGCGATGAGTGGGCGAGGCTCGTTGATTTCGAGTCCACCTGAGATAACGGAGCAATCCGTCAGTAACCTTTCTAGTTATCTCGCATTGTTGATTTAGACTGGCTATCAAACCCTTCTGCCATATTGTTGTTCATCACCGAGACAGCCGCGCCAGTAATCTGGTCCCTCAGGCGCCCGTCCCTTCCAATGCCCCGCGTCTCGTACAGATCGTACACAAGGTTCGCCAAAATCCTTGCCTGCTTCCAGCAATCCAAGTCTTCAAAGCGTTCAACCTTCATGTCTGTGCCGGCTTGTTCCGCTTCCTCTCTGCAAACAGGTGCAACAGGCTCAACTGGCAAAACAGGCCTAACGCTTCACCTCCCGGCCGTAGTCATCTTGGAAGCGCACGATGTCGTCCTCGCCTAGATAGGGGCCGTTCTGGACTTCGATAATGTGCAACGTCTCACGGCCGGGGTTTTCCAGTCGATGCTTGGTTTCGACCGGGATCGCCGTGCTCTGGCCGACCGTGAGATCGAAGACTTCCTCTCCGCGTGTCACCCGTGCGATGCCGTTGATGACCACCCAGTGCTCGCTACGCTGATGGTGCAATTGCAGCGAGAGACGGCCCCCCGGGTTCACCGTCACACGCTTGACCTTGTATCCCGGACCTTCTTCCAACACCGTATAGGACCCCCACGGCCGATACACCGTCAGGTGCTCGAGGTGTTCGGGCGCCCCTTGTTTCTTAAGAAGCTCCACCACCTTCTTGACGTCTTGCGACCGGGACTTGGGACACACCAGCGTCGCGTCCGGCGTATCCACCACGACCATATCGGAGAGACCGATCGTCGCCACCAGCCGCCGGTCGGCATAGAGAATCGAGTTGCGACTCTCGAGATTCACCACGCGGCCGCTGACCACATTCCCGGTCTTGTCGAGCGGCGCCACCTCTTCAAGACTGCTCCAGCTCCCGACATCCGACCAAGCAAAATCCACCGGAATAACCGCCGCGCGGGAGGAAAGTTCCATGACACCGTTATCGATCGAGACCGGCGTCGCTTTGCGGTAGGCATCATCCACCGCGCTCCTCGGCGCACCGTCGGCGATCAACGCCTCGATTTTGGCCATCACGCGCGCCAGGGCCGGCTGATGCCGGCTCAATTCATCGAGAATGGTTCGAGCCCGCCAGACGAAAATGCCGCTGTTCCAATAATAGTTGCCTGCCTTCAGATACTGCGCCGCCTTGACCGCGTTCGGCTTTTCAACAAACCGCGCGACCGGATGGCCGGCCAGGTTCCCCGCTTTGGCGAGGCGGACGGCTCGTTTCGGCTGAATATACCCGTACCCGGTTTCCGGCCTGGTGGGCTTGATGCCGAAGGTGACCAGATAGCCCTTCGCGGCCAGATCCATTCCAAGCGCCACGGCTTGCTGGAACCGCCGCTCCCTCTTGATCACATGGTCGGCCGGCAACACGAGCATGACGGCATCGGGGTCGCGCCGAACCAGTTCGAGCGCGGCGAGGGCGATCGCCGGAGCCGTGTTGCGTCCCTCCGGTTCGATGATGAAGTTGTCCCGGATCGCCTCTTTCCACTCTTGCAGTTGAACCCGAATGGAATCCGCTTGCGATGGATTGGTGGAGATCAACACGCGATCCGCGGACGCGCAGCCCAGGACCCGCCGCATCGTCTGTTGGATGAGCGTTTCGTCTCCGATGATGCGGAGAAGCTGTTTGGGGTACAGATGCCGGCTCAACGGCCAGAACCTCGTGCCGCTCCCGCCGGCGAGGATGACAGGGTACAGATGGGGCGAGTGGCCCGCGGCGAGCGGCGAGTGGCCCTCTGCAATTCTGACCGTTTGCTTCTTTGCACCCATCCGCTATCTATCCCCCCTTGCCCCGAGCCTGCGCCTGGAAGCCTGTGCCTGAAGAATGAGATCCGCCACTTCGCGCACCGCGCCTTCGCCGCCCTTCTTGCGGCAGACATAGTCCACGACCTGCCGCACCGACGGCACCGCATCGGCCGGAGCGGCGGAAAAGCCGACGGCATCGAGCGCCGCGAGATCGTTCACGTCATCGCCGATGTAGGCCACCTCTTGCAGCGTGAATCCATATCGCTCGGCTATCTCCCTGAGGACGGTCAGCTTATCAAAAACGCCTTGGTGCACCTCCGGAATGGCCAATTTCTCCCCACGCCGCGCCACGAGCTTGGTGTGTTCCTGGGTGACCAGTGCGGTGACAAGTCCGGCCTTCTGCAGCAACTTGATACCCATCCCGTCCCGCGTGTTGAACTTCTTCCACTCGTCGCCCGATTCGGAATAATACATCCCGGCGTCCGTGAGCACACCGTCCACGTCGGTGGCGAAGAGGCGGACACGTCTGAGCGTCTGCTCCAGCCTCGACTTGGACGGCCGCCGGCCCCCTGTTGACCTAGACTGAGCCATGAACGTCCCCTCCCCGCCGCTCCCGTCGAAGAAACCACGGCCGGGGTTCAGGTTCAGTTACGCGCGTCGAGGCGCTCCGCTCAACCACCGGAGATCCGCCTCGACCATTTCTTCGACCAGATCCTTGAACGTGACCGGATAGGACCACCCCAACACCCGTTTCGCTTTCGAGGCGTTGCCCAGCAGCGTCTCCACATCGGCCGGACGCAGAAACTGCGGGTCGATCGTAACATAGTCGCGATAGTTCAGACCGAGGTGCGCGAAGGCAATCTCCGCGAACTCGCGAACGGTATGCTGTTCGCCGGTCGCGATCACGTAATCGTCGGGCTGGTCCTGCTGCAGCATCAGCCACATCGCTTTCACGTATTCACGCGCATGACCCCAGTCGCGCTTGGCCTCCAGATTGCCCAGCCGCAATTCCTTGGCCAACCCCAGCTTGATTCTGGCGGCATGCGACGTGATCTTCCGAGTCACGAACTCATACCCCCGCCTCGGCGACTCGTGATTGTAGAGGATGCCAGAGCACGCGAAGATCCCGTAGGCCTCGCGGTAGTTTCTCGTCAGGTCGAACCCGGCCACTTTCGAAATGCCGTACGCCGAACGGGGGTGAAACGGCGTCGTTTCGGTCTGGGGGGTCTGTTCCACCTTCCCGAACATTTCGCTGGAAGCCGCGAAATAGAACCGGCACTGCGGCACGCAGTCGCGCAACGCGGCCAGGATATGGTGCGTGCCGTTGATGTTGGCGTTCAACGTCGAAAATTCGTCCTCGAACGAATAGGCGACGAAGCTCTGCGCCGCCAAGTGGTAACACTCATCCGGCCGGACAGCCTGAAGCACGCGATAAATGCTCGGCAAGCTCTCCAGTGATGCTGCGTGCAGATGGAGCCGCTCTTTGATCGGAAGAATGCGCCATAACCTGTGCTCCGGGTCTTCGATCGCCACCCGGCGGACGATCCCGTGCACCTCATAGCCCTTCTGCAGGAGAAATTCGGCCAGGTACGACCCGTCCTGTCCGGTGATGCCGGTAATCAACGCACGCTTCATGTCACCTCGCCAGGGTTTTCCCTGCCTCGCACACAAACCGGGCCAGCGACTCCTTCCAGTGCGGCATGCGCACCCCAGCGTCGTTCAGCCGCCGGCAAGACAAGACGGAATACGCGGGGCGACGGGCGGGCCGGCCGGTTTCATCCGTTGAAATGGGTGCGACTCGCACAGGCAAGCCCATCACGGAGACGATCTCGGAGGCGAACTCATGCCAGGTACAGTCGCCTTCTCCAGCGATGTGCAGAATGCCGAGCAGATCCAGCGGCAAGACCCGACGAACCGCATCGGCCAAATCCCCGGCATGTGTCGGGCATCCCCGCTGATCCGCCACGACCCGGAGCACCGGCTGTTCGGTCGCGAGTTGCAGAATGGTGCGCACAAAGTTTTTCCCGGTCGGTCCGTAGAGCCAGGACGTCCTGATCACCAAACTGTTCGGACAGTGCGCGAACGCCTCCCGTTCGCC
>JBBIOW010000002.1:51258-53372 GCA_037443165.1 Nitrospiraceae bacterium
GACCGTATACATTGATGGGATGCGGTTCGTCCGTCTCCACATAGGGGGTGCGCTTCTGTCCGTCGAAGACATAGTCGGTCGAGAGGTAGATGAACTTCGCCCCGACCTTGGCCGCTGCCTGCGCCACCCGCCGCGTGCCGTCCGCATTGATGCGCATCACCCGGTCCGGCTCGTGTTCAGCCTGATCCACGTTCGTATACGCCGCCGCATGGATGATCACGTCTGGCCCGGCTTCGACGACGTACCGTTCGACATCGGGTTTCTCCAGGTCGAACTGGGGCCAGATGCCCAAGACGAGCGTCTCATCCTGCAACACCCGGCACAACTCGCTCCCGAGCTGGCCATCGGCGCCGGTGATAAAGATTCTCATCGCGAACCGTCTGCGAGCCGCTCCCCATACATCTGCTCATAATAGGCGCGGAATTCCCCGGATTTGATCTTCCGCCACCAGCCTTCATGGCTTCGGTACCACGCCACCGTCGCCTGCAAGCCCTCTTCGAACGGCACGGTCGGAGCCCAGCCGAGCGCCCGAAGCCGGCTGCAATCGATCGCATACCGGCGGTCATGCCCGGGCCGGTCTTGGACGAAGCGGAGCAGCGACATCGGCTTGCCCAGGTGTTTCAGAATCATTTCCGCCACGGCGATGTTTTCCCGTTCGTTGCCCCCGCCGACGTTGTACACGGTTCCCGGCCGGCCGTGCAGCAGGACGTGCTCGATGGCCGAACAATGATCTGCGACCGACAGCCAGTCGCGGCGGTAACGGCCGTCCCCGTAAATCGGAAGCGGCTGATCGTCGATCGCGTTGGTCACGCACAGCGGAATGAACTTCTCCGGATACTGATTGGGGCCGTAGGTATTGCTGCCCCGCGTGATCAGCACCGGGAAACGATAGGTCGTCCAGTAACTGCGCACCAACAGATCGGCACCTGCCTTGCTGGCCGCATAGGGACTGCGTGGCGCAAGCGGATCCTCTTCCGTGGACGCGCCCGTTTCCACACTGCCGTATACCTCGTCCGTGCTGACTTGCAAGTACCGCTCGACCTTCGCCTTGCGGGACGCCTCCAGCAAGACCGCGGTCCCCACCACATCCGTTTTCGCAAAACTGTTGGGATCCAGAATCGACCGATCTACGTGGGTTTCCGCCGCGGCATTGACGACCGCCTGAATGCCGTGCTCCTCGAGCACCCGCTCGACCGTCGCGGCGTCGCAGATATCCCCGTGGACGAACGCATAGCGCGGGTGCCGCGCCACATCGGTCAGATTCTCCAGATTGCCGGAGTACCGCAGAGCGTCGAGATTGACCACATGGTTGCACGGATCCGCCAACAGCCTCCGCACAAGGTGGGAGCCGATAAAGCCGGCGCCGCCTGTCACGAGAACCCGCATGGGTCATCCGTCCATCTTATTCGCCCCCGTCCGGGCCGCCAGTTGATTGGCCAACAAGAGGGATTCGATCGTCCCGGCGTCCGTCCACCACCCGTCGAGGATATCCCAGGTCAACTCGCCCGCTTCAATGTAGGCGTTGTTGACATCCGTAATTTCCAGCTCCCCTCGGCCCGAGGGCTTGAGAGTTCTGATAATGTCGAAAACCCGCGCGTCGTAGAAATAAATGCCCGTGACGGCATAGGGCGACCGCGGCTGCGCGGGTTTCTCCTCGATCCTGACCACCCGCGCGCCGTCCAGCACCGGCACGCCGAACCGCTGCGGGTCTTTGACTTCCTTCAGCAAAATCTTCGCGCCGGTTTTCTGCTCCCGAAAGGCCTGGGCCGCGCGAAGGATATTGCGCTCGATGATGTTGTCCCCCAGCACGACACAGACCGGCTCGCCGTCGGCGAAGTACTCGGCCAACCGAAGCGCATCCGCGATCCCGCCCTCCCCTTCCTGGTAGGTGTAGTCGAGGTGCTTGAGACCGAATTCTTTCCCGTTTCCCAGCAGCTTCAGAAAGTCGCCTGCATTGTTGCCGCCGGTGACGAGCATGATTTCCCGAATGCCGGCGTTGACCAGGGTCTGGATCGGATAATAGATCATCGGCCGGTCGTACACCGGCAACAGGTGCTTATTGGTCACCCACCTGAGCGCCAATAACCGCGTGCCCAAGCCTCCAGCAAGGACCC
>JBBIOW010000002.1:53403-60142 GCA_037443165.1 Nitrospiraceae bacterium
TCAACCACGGCCTCAACCGGTTTGTCTGTTGGATGCCAGTTCCCGCCTGAGCTTCCAGGCCCGTTCGATACGCTGCTCCTCATCTCGGCCCCGTCGATCAGCCAGCGAAAAAAAGTCGGCATAGGTATCACGGTCACGGCAAATCAGCAGGCGCCCTTTCAAGGCCTCGCGCTGCAAGATCGCGTTGTCAGTTGTGTTCAAGAAGACGAGATCCACGCGATCGCTGCCGACCGCATCTTGCACAAGTCCCAGAATCCTCGCCCGTTCCTCAAGATCGGGCTTGTGGTCCAGGTAAACGGCGACGTCGATATCCGAATCGGCTTTCGGGAGCACGCCATCCCGTGCGGAGCCAAACAGCAGAGCGAACAAGACATCCGGCTCCGACTCCAATGCCCGGATCAGACAGTCCGTATCAATGCGCTTCGACATAGGCTTTCACTTCCGTCATATAGGCTTCGACATCCCCCAGTTTCTTCGTCACGATTCCATAGAGAATGGCCAAATCGACACGTTCATACTGATGAACCAGATAATTGCGAAAGCGGACCATCGGAATGTATCTCTCGGCATGCTGAACCACCCCGAGCTCTTGAAGCCGCTCCATAACCGAAGCTGACGTTTCAGGGGGGAGCCCCCCAGAGCGCGCAATAAGCCGCTCTCCGATATCGATCATCGCTTCGACAAGGATCTGCAAGGCTCGTTCGACGATCTTCTGCCGGCCCCAATCTTTTGCGAATTCCTCGTAGCTCGATGGGATATAATCCCGCAAACGGCGCAGAGTCTCTTCCATCTCGGCCAATTTCCGGACTACGATCCCGTTCTTCACAGCGAGCTAGAGAACCTGCCTAAAGTAGTCGATTGTCTTCGTGAGCCCCTCTTCCAGCTCGATCTTCGGCTCCCAGCCCAACAGCGCCTGCGCCCGCCGGATATCCGGGCGCCGCACCTTGGGGTCGTCGACGGGCAGAGGGCGGTGCTGGATCGTGCTGGAAGAACCGATCAGGTTCAAGACCAGTTCAGCGATTTTCAACACCGTCAATTCCCGGGGATTGCCAAGATTGATCGGATCATGAATGCTGGCTGGCCGCTCTGGCGATGGCGCGACGAGGAAATTCGCCCGATCTGTCCGCTGGTCGACAGTCTTATCCGAGTCGGCTGAAAGCAATGCCACGATACCACGGATGAGATCGTCCACATAGCAAAAACTGCGTGTCTGTTTTCCATCCCCGAACACGGTCAACGCCTGGCCCTGCAACGCCTGCACGATGAAATTGGACACGACGCGCCCGTCGTGTGGCCTCATGCGCGGGCCATAGGTGTTGAAGATCCGCACGATCCGGGTATCCAGGCCGTGGTACCGGTGGTAGGCCATGGTCAGGGCTTCTGCAAAGCGCTTGGCTTCATCGTACACCCCTCGTGGACTGATCGGATTGACATTGCCCCAGTAAGACTCCGGTTGCGGATTGACCAGTGGATCACCGTACACTTCCGACGTGCTCGCCAGGAGAAACCGCGCGCCCTTGGCCTTTGCCAAGCCCAGAGCCTTGTGCGTCCCCAAGGCGCCGACTTTCAGCGTCGCGATGGGCAACTCCAGATAGTCCTGAGGACTGGCGGGCGAGGCGAAATGCATCACGGCATCGAGGGGGCCGTCGATGTGCAGATAGTCGCACACGTTGTACTTCACGAAGCTGAACCGCTCGTGTCCCATCAAACGCGAGATGTTCTCCGGCCGGCCGGTGATGAAATTGTCCATGCAGACCACCTCGTGCCCCTGCTCGATGAGGGCATCGCACAAATGGCTGCCGAGAAAGCCCGCTCCGCCGGTGATGAGAATGCGCATAGCTTATTTGTCCGGTTTCTCTCGTTTGTTTGGTTTATTTGGTCCGAAGCTGCTTTAACCCGGATTATTCACGAACACTTCTACTGCAAACGTGGATACGCTGTTCCGACGGGCGTGCTCGCCACTTAGTCGGTCAACGTACTGTTTCAAGTACGCTTCCCTCCCTCGCGGCTGCGCTTGCCCGTCTCACGACGCGTCTGCGCGTTTTCGTGACGAAGCGCCGTGAATAATCCGGGTTGACTGGAAAAACGAGACAAACCAAAGAAACCCAAGAAACGCTATCCTCCTACCACCGTCTTATACACTGCAACCATCTCCCGGGCCGTCCGGTCCCAGGTGAACCGCGCCGCCTGGGTCAATCCTCTTTCACGGAGATCCTGCCGCAAGCCCATATCGGTGAGCACCTGTGACATCGCATCGGTAAAGCCTTGCGTATCCTTCGGATCGACCAGCAATGCCGCGTCGCCCGCGACCTCGGGCAGCGACGACGCATTGGAACTGATCACCGGACAGCCGCACGCCATCGCTTCCAGCACCGGCAGGCCGAAGCCCTCGTAGAAGGAAGGAAAGACGAAGACGGCGGCGTGTTGATACAACTCGATCAAGCGCTCATCGCTCACGACGCCGGTGAAGACCGTCTGTTTCTCGAGACCGGCCGCGACGACCCGAGCGCGTACGTCATCCCGTTTTTTAACGTCGCCCGCGAGGACCAGGTCATACGCCTCCCGGACGGGAGGCGCCAGCTTGGCAAACGCCTCCACCAATGTCGAGACGTTTTTGGTCGGATCGGTACCGGCCACGCAGAGGATGTAGGGACGCCCCCTCACCCCTCCCCTCTCCGGAGTGTCCATTGTGCCTCCAGATGCCATGGGCCGCGGGAGAGAGGCCGGCCGGAAGCGCGCCAGGTCCACGCCAGGCTGAACAACGGTGACCCGATGAGCGGGAAGCCCCAACTGTCGGATGAGGTCTTGGCGCGACGACTCCGAATCGGTCACCACGTGGTCGAGGCCGGCCCATCGATCCCCGACCACCATCCGCTGGATCACGCCGCCGAGATTCCTGCGCGGGCGGAGTTCGCCGAAGAGGAGCGGCTTCACATCGTGGACGGTCGCGATGAACTTGCCTCGCTTCCACGCCACGCGGGAGTCATAGGGAAAATGGAGGACGTCATAGCGCCCGACAAGCAACGGGGCCGCTTGCTCCCAAAAACGACGCCGGAACAGAGGGAAGCGAATTAGCCGGTAGCGGACATTGGGCCGCTCCGGAAACCGGCAGGCATCCGCGGGCATCAACACGTCGTACTGATTCTCTCGGTCGACCCGTCCGATTGCTTCGATGAGTGCGCGCGTGTAGCGACCGAGCCCGACGTTCAAGTCCTTCAGATGCCAGGCAGCGATGACGATTTTCACTTCGCCCATACTTCATTGACCCCGGGGGCCATGACCTCCGCCTGTTCTTTCTCTTCCAGCAACACTTCCAGCCCACATTTGATTCCTATAATGTGAGGGCTCTTCCGGACATCGTGTGGGTGGTTGTTCCCCTCTCCCCGGGTACCCATTGCTCTTCACGATGCAATGGGTGATGGAGAGGGGAGGGACTCTTGAAAGGGGAGTTCACCCACACCAAAGCCGGAAGAGCCAAGTTGAGAAAGCCCGTCGCAGCAGCGGAGAACTTGGCGCACAGGTCGCGCCTCATGAGAAGACCGACCGCTCACGCCGGCCCGGAACGTAGCTCGACACCATGGTCTTAAGCGCACCGATCATCCGGTCCGTCTCTTGGTGGTGAAGCGAGGTTTCAAGCTCCTTGAGGGCGCGGTCCCACTCGACCGGCACGGTCCCACGCCAGACCGCCCGCTTGATCTTCGGATGGTACGTGGGCTCGACGCATTCCGATTGTTCGAACAACTCTTCGAAGAGCTTTTCGCCCGGCCTCAGCCCCGTGTAGACAATCTGAATGTCTTTGTCCGGAACCAGACCCGACAAGACGATCATGTTGCGCGCCAAGTCCGCCACCCGAATCTGCTCGCCCATGTCCAAGACAAAGACGTCTCCGCCTTCACCCAACACGCTCGCCTGAAGCACCAACTGCACGGCTTCAGGAATGGTCATGAAAAACCGTTTGACGTCCGGATGGGTCACCGTCACCGGTCCGCCTCTCCGGATCTGTTCCGCGAACAACGGGACCACACTGCCGTTGCTGCCCAACACGTTACCGAAACGGACGACCGTGAACTTGGTGGCTCCCCGTCCGTTCATGTGCTGGATCAACAATTCGGCGACCCGCTTCGTGGCCCCCATGACGCTCACGGGATTGACCGCTTTATCCGTGGAAATCAACACGAACCGCTGCACACCGGCGAGGAGCGCCGCTTCGGCGACCGTGCGTGTGCCGAAGACGTTGTTGCGGATCGCTTCGCCCGGATTGCGCTCCATCAGCGGGACGTGCTTATGAGCGGCCGCGTGAAAGACCAGATCGGGTGAGGTCTCCCGGAACACCTCGGACACCCGCTCCGGCAGCGTCACGTCGCCCAGCAGAGGCTGCAGCGTCAGGCCCGGGAACATCCGCCGCAACTCGAGATCGACGGCGTGCAGGCTGTTTTCATACCGCTCAACGAGAATCAACGATGCCGGCTGATAGTGCGCGATCTGCCGGCAGAGCTCGGAACCGATAGACCCCCCGGCCCCTGTCACCAGGACCTTCTTGCCTTCCAGCAGCGGATGCAACTCCTGCCGATCGATCTCGATCGGCTCGCGTTGTAGCAAATCTTCGAGGCTCATGGGTTTGACCTGTCGCAGCGAAACGGGGTCTTCCAGCAACTGCTTGACGCTCGGCAGGATCTTGATCGGCACCGTGCAGCCTTCCGACGCCGCAAGAATTTTTTGCTTGACCGCGGTCGATGCCGAAGGAATCGCCACGATGATTTCCTGTGCCTCGCAACGCTCCGCCGCCGCTTTGATGTCGGCGATCGTCCCGATGACCGGGATGCCGTGGATCTTGGCCCTCCGTTTCACCGGATCGTCATCGACCAACGCCACAGGTTTGTAAGCGGATCGCCGGTCCGTGAGCATATCGCGGACAAGCAGCTCCCCGGCGTTGCCCGCGCCGACGATCAACACACGCCGGGCCGTCGGGCCGAGAATCTGCAGCCACTCGCGGAACCAGCGCACGCCGAGGCGAATGCCGCTCAGATAGAGCCCGTTAAGCAGACCGGTGAGAATGATGATCGACCGCGGATACTCCACCCAACGGAGCACCCCGTGAAGCACGACATACAGCACGATCGACCCGGCGACGGAGGCCCACAGAATCCTCCCCAGATCGTGCAGGCCGACATACCGCCAGAGACCCCGCTGAATGCCGAACACCCACAGGCCGGCGCCGAACACGGCCAGGACGAAGGGCAGGCCGTACAGGGCCAAACGCCCGTACGGCGGCGGGATCGCACCGTCGAAACGAAGCAGGAAGGCGGTCAGATTAGCCAGGGCGATCAACGTCAGTTGGGTCGCCACCACCAACACGCCACGGTGGCGCAGAACGGTCTCGCCGAAGGTGTTCGATAACTTTCTGAACAGCGTGACGGCAAGCGTCTTCATGAGACGACGTCCGGAACCGGTCCGTGAAGAGAAAACGGCGTGATGCCCATAGCAGATGGTGCGAAGAAACTCAACTCTTTCTCCGATCACGTTCCTCGGATGGTCGAGGGGGGAGGTCCTGCACGGCCAGAGCTAGGAGAACCCAATAGAGGATCGCCAGGGTCCCGACGAACATTTGGTCGAACAGCAACCTGACCATCAACCCGATCGTCGCCACACTCGCCCCCAGCAGCACCGACCGGTCCACGGACTCCCGCGCCGATCGGAAGCCGGCGACCAGATGGTGAAGAATCGAACCGATCAGCCACAGAAACACGAGGAGGCCCGGCAGGCCGACGTGCAAGGCGAGGTACAGCAGGATGTTGTGCGTGCCGTGCATCCTCACGGGAGCATGGCCGGGCTCGACGGCCTCGGGGTGATCGCCGTACACCAGCTTGAAATTGTCTTTGCCGTACCCAATGCCGACGAGCGGACGCTTGGCAATTTCCGGCAAGCTGAACGCCCAGATGTCGAACCGATGGATCACGGACGACGGCGTGCTCCGAATAGGAATATAGGACCGGATCCCCTCGAACGACCGAATTCCGGCCCAGTCGGTGGCGACGACGATCGCGAGCGCGAGGACGACCGCGGCGGTCAAGCTGCCCGCCATCATCCACGCGGAACGACGCCGTAGCAACCAACTGAAGGCCCACAGCTCGCACACCAGCGCCACGAGTCCCGCACGCGAGTGGGTGAGCACAAGGCAGAGCGCGGAAAGGGCCGCAGCAGAGCCGGCGGACACCTTCAGCCATCGACCATGGGCTTCGAACGCCAGGGCCAAGCCGACCGGCAGGAACATCACCAAATAGGTGGTCAGCCAGACCTCCGCAGGCAAAAACGACCGCATGGCCTGCGGGTACGCCGGGTTGAATTCCGCGATGCCGTACGCGCTGACCGGAACCAGAGCGGCGAGCAAACAGGCCAGGAGATAGCGCCGGTGCTCCCCCTCCCGAAAGAAATGCAGCACGGCATAGAACACGAGGACCTGCTGGAGCAACTTCCCGTATTCTTTGAGGCTGTAGGCGGGAAACGTCGCGAACGGGATCGTGAACCCGACCCACAGGACGAAGGCGGCGATCGGCCGATCGAACGGCGTCCGGATCAGGAACACCCCGCGATGGCGCACGCACCACCCCGCCAGGAGGATCAGAAGCACGAGGAACCCGTTTCGTTCGACGACCAGCAGCGCCGTGAACGGCAAGGAGCACACGAAGGCATACAGCACAACGCGGATAAGGTCATCGAGATCGGGCCAGCGCCCGGTCCC
>JBBIOW010000003.1:0-57180 GCA_037443165.1 Nitrospiraceae bacterium
GCCAATCTTCCTTTCCATGTCGCAACCCTTTACAAGGGAGGTCTCGCGATGAACCGACTTCGACTTCTGGGTTTCGCCGTCCTGACGGTCTTGACGCTCGCCACGCCGGTCATTGCCCAGGGCCCGCCGTTCACGCCGCCTGGGCCTCCCAGGCCTGTGCCCGCGCCGCTACCGGATGAGGCCTGTACGCAAGTGCCGGAACTGTGCTCGCTACAGGCTCTCTGATCGTTCAGTGAACGTGTCGACGAAGCCGGCCGCTTCGGCCAGGCCGAAGCGGCCGGCCCTGCCTCCCGTTTGTCGCCTCTCCGTCTCCTGCAAGTGCTCCCATTGACTAAGGCGCCTGGCAAGAGTACACAGAAAGATAATCGTGCACGAAGTCTCCATGAGCCTTCGGCCGCGACCAGTTGCGCAGACCCGTTGCACTGGACCCGTTGCAACAAGAAGGCAACGGGTACGCCGCAATGGGTGCCCCAGCAAGATGAAAATAGAGCCGACAGCCAGCCGCGAATAGCTTAGAGCTATTTGCTACTCGCTATTTTCTAAGGGAACCTTACCGTTCGAGCCAGGCGCCATCTCCTCGCTCCTGAGACCTTTCGTCACGGGTATGACCCGCCGTTCGGGTGTCCGTCCTCCGCCGTGTTCCTCGATTCCTGACCGGTTCGGACTCATCTCGGCCATCTTCCGATGTGAGCGGCGGCCTCGGGGCTCCCCTGAAAAGCTCGCCGCACTGGAGGTGTTGTCATGGCGCGGATGTTCAAAGAGGCTCCCGTAAAACTCATCCGAATTCTTCCTGCGGAACGCCCGACGCCCGGACGCCACCCGTTCGCGCGAACCCTCATTTTGCTGAAACTGGAGCAGAGAACGGCCACCGCTCGCGAGTGGATCGGGCCGGTCGCTCGGTGGCCCCGGCATATCGCAGCCTGGCCCTCCCGCGGGCGCACGATTCTTCGGGAGATTCGAAAGCGGGTCGCCCCCCGCTGCGCGGCGGCATGGGCGGCGTTGCGCAGCGCGGTGGGGATCTGCCGGGTGCGGATGGCCGCCGCCGCGCGGCGGTGGACGTCGGCCATCAAGGAAAGGTTCGCGGGGATGCCACCGAGGCTGGATCGCATGTGGAGCGTCATCACGGAGAAAGGCCGTCGTCTGGCGCGGCAGCTCATGGAGCAGGCGCAAGCCATCCACGTGTCGAGGAGTGACGATGCTCAGGTTCAGGACCTCGTCCGTGAGGTGATCGCCTTGCGGGAGCAGGTCGCGGCTCAGCAGCGGGAGTTGGCGCAGATCACCGCGCGAGTTGGAGACCTTAACGAGATGATCCGCTGGCAACAAGAAGTGCTCGTCCAGTTCGGCGACGGACTGGACACGGCGTCGATACGCGCGATGCCGCCCGACTCCGTGGGGACTCGAAGGCCTGAGAACCGGGCGGCACGGTCGGCCGGGCCTCGGCACCGCGTCGCAGAGCCTGCCGCCGCGGAAGCCTGTGCGGGCGTGTCGTCATGAGAAGGGTGAGCGTGGCATCTCGATCTGCGGCGTGGGGGCTTTTGACCGTCCTGATCGTGGCGTTCTCTTCTGGAGCGTGTTCGAGCGCGAGACAGACCGTGTCGGGTCAAGTGTCCTCCGCCGTGCCGCTGTACGACAATCTCGGCAACCTCCACCATCCCATCACAACGGCTTCGCCGAAGGCCCAGCAGTATTTCAATCAGGGACTGCGGCTGGTGTATGCCTTCAATCACGAGGAGGCGATCCATTCGTTTGAGGAAGCGACGCGGCACGATCCCGACGCGGCCATGCCGTACTGGGGTGTCGCGCTTGCGCTGGGACCGAACATCAACGCTCCGATGGACAAGGAACAGGAACGTCGCGCGTACGACGCCCTGCAACAGGCCCTGACACTGCGCGAGCATGTCAGCCCCAAGGAACGGGCTTACATCGAGGCGCTCGCCACCCGCTATTCGCCGGATCCGAGCGCGAAACGGGAGACGCTGGATCACGCCTACGCGGAGGCGATGCAGGGAGTCTGGAAGCGGTACCCGGATGACGGCGATGCGGGCACGCTCTTTGCCGAAGCGCTCATGGACTTGCAACCGTGGGACTTCTGGACCCCGGACGGACAACCCAAGGGGAGAACGGAAGAGATCGTGGCGACCCTCGCACGCGTGCTGGCGATGAACCCTGACCATCCAGGGGCCTGTCATTACTATATCCATGCGGTCGAGGCATCGCCGAGGCCGGAACGCGCGCTTTCCTGCGCCGAGCGGCTTCCGGCGCTCGTCCCGGGTGCGGGTCACCTCGTCCATATGCCGGCCCATATCTATCTCCGCCTGGGCCGGTATCGGGAAGCGGCGGAGCGGAACGTTCATGCGGCCGCGGTCGATCAAGAATATTTGAAGCACCGCCACCTCACCGGCATTTACCCGACCGGCTACTATCCGCATAATCTCCATTTCCTCTGGGCGGCGCTCACCATGGAAGGTCGGAGCCGGGAGGCCATCCAGGCTGCCCGCGATCTCCACCGGGTAGTCTCGTGGGACGAGGCGCGCAAAGAGCCGGGGATGGAAGAATTCACCCCGACGCTGCTCTTTGCGCTGGCTCGGTTCGGCAAGTGGAACGACGTGTTGACCGTCCCGCCGCCTCCGGCCGAGCTTGCGTATACGGCGGCCATCTGGCGCTACGCGCGAGGGCTGGCCTACGCGGCCACTGGTCGGTTTGACGATGCGGATGCGGAACGGACGAGGCTGGCGGAGATGGCCAAGTCTATGCCTGAAGACAGGACCTTGGGCGGGAGTCAGGTAGCGACGCTGACGAGAATCGCCGAGGAAGTCCTGGCGGGAGAGATCGCCGCACGCCGCGGCGATCATGACCGAGCCGTGTCGCACTTGAAAGCGGCGGTCAAGCTGGAAGACACGTTGCGTTACTATGAACCACCGCTCTGGCATTATCCGGTCCGCCATTCATTGGGCGCCGTCCTGCTCGAAGCTGGCCGCCCGGCCGAGGCGGAGCAGATCTACCGGCAGGATCTCGTGCAACACCCGGAAAACGGCTGGGCCTTGTTCGGGCTGGCTCAGAGCCTGAAGGAGCAGCATAAAGCGGACGAAGCCGCGGCCGCGGAGCGGCGCTTCAAGAAGGCCTGGGCGCGCGCCGACGTGACGCTGACCTCGTCGCGGTTCTGACCGGCTCCAGCGTGCTCGAGGTCGGTTGACCCTCCCGCTCAAAGCTGCCACCATACGTTCACGCGTCACCTCCGGTTGAGCCTCCCGATTTCCAGCAGGATGTCGAAAAAGGCCGCCGGCCGGGTCCCCATCTAACGGGTGATCGCGTCGCTGAGAGGCTCAACCTGATCGAGAACTGAGATGGGACACGTCGTTCGAGTCGCGACGTCGCGACGCAAGCAAATCGTCGATCTGACCGCTCGCGTGAATGAGCTGATCCGGCAAGCCAAGCTCGAGGAAGGCCTCTGTGCGCTGTTCCTCTCGCATACGACGGCAGCACTCACGACCGGAGAAATGGGAGAGGGAACGGAAGACGATTTGCTCGACGTGGTGGAGCAGATGGTCCCGAAGATCCGGTTTCGGCATGCGCATGATCCGGCTCATGCCTGGTCCCACATGGCGGCGTCGATTCTGGGACCGTCGCTGACCCTGCCGATCCGGAACGGGACGCTGGCGTTGGGGACTTGGCAATCGGTGCTGTTGGTGGAGTTGGACGGGCCGAGACAACGCGAGGTCCACGTCATGTGGTCGCCATTGTGGCGCGCAGACCGGTGATCGGCGTCATGGGGCCGGGCAAGGCCTCTCGCGCGCAGCTCAGGTCGGCCATGGAGCTGGGTGAGGGGATCGCGCGCAACGGTTGGGTCCTGTTGACCGGCGGGCGCGCCGCCGGTGTGATGGACGCGGTGAACCGGGGAGCGAAGCGGATCCCCGGCAGTTTGACGATCGGCGTCCTGCCGACGGCTTGCACCCGCGTGTCACGGTTCGTGGACGTGGCGATCGTCACCGACATGGGCAACGCCAGGAACAACATCAACGTCCTCTCCAGTGATGTGGTGGTGGCCTGCGGACCCTGCGGGCCCGGGACGATCTCCGAAGTGGCGCTGGCGCTGAAAGCGCGAAAGCCGGTGATCCTGTTCGGCGGAGATCGTTTGGAGGAGAAGATGTTCACGAAGCTCGGCGGCAAACTGGTTCGCTCGGCACGCACGCCGAAGGCGGTCGTCGCAATGATCAGACGGCATCTGAATCGGAGGAAAGCATGAGTAGCGTGTTGAATCGGGCGCTGGTGACGGGATGCGTGGCGATCGTGGTGAGCATGGGTGAGATCGGGGCCGGCATGGCGTCCGCCGAAACGGTCAGCGGGATCGAGTTGGCGAAACGGGCCACGGTCGGACTTTTTTCGCCTGAGCACGAGACCTTCAAGCAGACCGGCAAGGGGCATTTCGTCATGCAGGCCTCAGGGGTCCATCTCCACGACGGCTATATCCTGACGGCGCACCATGCGGTCGAACGGGACGAGCAGGGGAAGCGCATCGTGCAGGAGGAGATCCGGGTGCTGACGACGGATCTCGAGGAATTGCCGGCCAAGCTGGTCGGGGTCAGCGCGTTTCTGGACATCGCGGTCTATCGTCTGACGGACGGCGCAGGCCGATTGCCGAACGTGGGCTTTGCGGAACGCGAGCCTCAAGCCGGCGACGCCGTCCTGACGATCGGCTATCCGCTCGGGTGGGGCCCGGCCTTCGGCTTCGGTCGGATCGGCAACCCGAACACCTTTCTTCCGACGGCGGAAGGTCGGCTCATGCAGCTCGCGCTCGCGGCGTGCAGCGGAAATTCCGGCGGCGGGCTGTTCAACGAGCAGGGCGAGCTGGTGGGCGTCATGCATGCCATCATCGAGACGGAGAAAGAGGAGGGTCCGGGCCGTTGCAGCCAGTTTGCCTTCGCCGTGCCGGGACCGTTGGTACACCGCGTGGTCGCGGCCCTGATTCGTGGCGAACAGCCGGCGTTTTCGCGACTCGGCATCGGTCTGACGGCGGTTCAGATGGGCACCCGGTGGCGGGTCGCGGCCTCCGACGTGATGGGGCCGGCGCGCGACGCCGGCATCCAGAAAGGCGACGTCATTCTGGCGATCGACGAGACCGAGATCACCGCCGGCGCCCAGTTGAAAAATTATCTGATCGAGCGGACGACACCGGGCCAGAAAGTGGCGGTCAAACTGCTGCGCGGGCAACAGGAGCGGACCGTCGTCGTCACGCTGGGGAGATCCTAACCGTTCGGTCGGTCCGTAGACAGCGAACCGGAATGTAAGAGAAGCCTTCGGCCTCCGACAACCCGACGAGGGAGAGAATAGACTCATGAAGATCCTGTCGCTGCTCCGACTCTCGATTGTTGCGGTCGTCGTCGCCGGATCGTTCAGCGGACAGGCGGCGAGCCCATTAGCCAAGGCCACCTTTGCCGGCGGCTGCTTCTGGTGTATGGAGGAAGTGTTTGAAGCGGTGGACGGCGTCGTCTCGGTCACGTCGGGCTATACCGGCGGACAACAAGCCAATCCGAGTTACGAGGAGGTGTCGGCGGGCGGGACCGGCCATGCCGAGGCCGTCGAGATCGTGTATGATCCCGCACGGGTGAGTTACGAGAAGCTCCTGCAGGTATTCTGGCGGAACATCGACCCCACCACGCCGGACCGGCAGTTCTGTGACACAGGCCATCAGTACCGCTCTGCGATTTTTTATCACGACGAGACGCAGCACAGGCTGGCGGAGGAGTCGAAGCGGGCGGTGGAACAAACCAAGACGTTCACAGAGCCGATCGTCACCGAGATCGTTCAGGCCTTGGAGTTCTATCCGGCCGAAGACTACCATCAGGACTTTTACAAGAAGAATCCCATCCGCTACAAGTTCTACAAATTCAACTGCGGGCGGGCGCAGCGACTCGCACAGCTCTGGGGTAAGATGTGACCAAAGACTAGGAACGGGGCATGCCTCGCACGATTCGGTCCCTGCAACTGTTCGGCTATGCGTGGAACACCGTGGCGGGCATCGTGTGGGCGGTGGAACTGGCGCGCAACGGGTATCTGGTGATCTTCCGTCCGATCCCCGACCTCATTCTGGCCGCTCAGCGGCTGTACCTGCCCTGGGAATCGCTCTGGCAACCGCTCGACGAGCTGTTCGGCGTCGCAATCGTGGGTGCGACGATCGGCGTCCTGTTTTTCGCGCCAGGGTTCGGCGCGCTCATGTTCGCCACCTGGCTCGAAGACCAAGCGCAGGCGGCGAAGACTTCCCCTGCTCCAGCCCAAGGCGAGAGGCCTGAGGCGTGAAGCCGGTGGCTTGCCCACCTCTCTGGGAACCCTTCGGTGCTCCGGTGTGCGGGGAAAAGTCTCCACCATGGTCGCTCCGTGCACATCCGCGACGCGGCGGCGCCGTCCAGGCGGCGGGGTTTCGCCAGCTTGATCGGGAGGTTAGCCTGAGAATCGGGATCGGCACGAATCTTGAGGCTGGGAAGTGGCTATCGAGGCAGGGAACTCGAAAGCGGATCAGCCAATTGGCGGAGCATGGCGACTCCGAATCTCAGAGATCGGCTCATCCGGACAAGTTTCCGGCGCGGGCTGCGCGCAGTGCTGGTCGTGTGCGCGCTGGTGTTCGCGATCCCCGTCCCGACGCAGTCGGACTTGGACGGACGGCCGCGCTACACCAAACAGGAGTTGCGTCGCGCGATCAACTGGTACGCTCAAAAATATCGGCTCGATCCGGCGCTGCTGCGCGCCGTCATCAAGGCCGAGTCGGATTTTCGTCCCCAGGCGGTGTCCCGCAAGGGAGCTGTCGGGCTTATGCAGCTCATGCCCGAGACCGCCGCCTCCCTGCGCGTCGCCGATCCGCTCGATCCAATCCAGAACATCCGCGCCGGCGCCAGACAGCTCCGCCGTCTGCTGACCCGCTATGACGGCAACCTACCCTTGGCCCTCGCGGCCTACAACGCCGGCGTGCAGCGTGTGAAAGGGGGCAAGGTGCCGCGCATCCGCGAGACCCGTGCCTATGTCCGCAAAGTGCTGCACTACTACAAACCTAGCCGACTCCACCACGCGGGCGAGCAGAAGGTGCAGGGGGGCGACCGTCAAGACCCGTTAACCTCCGCTCCCGTCCCCTCGGGTGGACTGGCTCGATCCGCCGCGGGGCAGCGTGCACACGACCCGCATTCAGTACAGGAATGACAGGATGGAGACTTGGCGTTCCCACAGCCAAAGATTGAGATATCCCACCAGGCGATGATCAGCCCGGTCAAGAGGAGTGTGACGCACACATCGCCGATGGTGACCGGGGGAGCCTCGGATGGGCGGCGCCGTCTATCCGTGCTTCGGCGATGTGCGCCAGACGAAATAGAGCGGGATACCAGCCAGCACCGTCGCGAGGCCCAGTGCGGACTCGATCGGCCGTTGGATCAGGCTATAGCCGACGATGATCAGTGAGAGCACGACCAGCAGGCCGGGCAGCGCGGGATACAGCGGCACCCGATAGGGACGGGGCAGGTCCGGTTGTCGGCGTCGGAGCACGATCAGCGCTCCGACGGTGAAGGCCGTAAACACTGCAAGGACCAGCCCGCCGTAGATCACCAGTTGCTCGAAGGTGCTCGTGAGAATCAGCAACGAGGCCCAGCCGCTCTGAAGCAGGATGGCCCGGACAGGCACCCCGGTCGTCCCGTCGAGGACGGCGAACCAGGAGGCAAACACCCCGTCCCGCGCCATGGCCCAGTAGACGCGCGGACCGGCCCAGACCATGGCGCTCACTGCACCGGCGAGCGAGAGGCAGAGCAGCGCCGCGACGATGCGTCCGCTTACCGGACCCCAAAGGGCCGCGGCGGCTTTTTCGGCCACAGGCAGCACCGGCGGTTGCGCGAGCGAGGTGACCGGCAGGGCGTACAGGTACACGAGATTCAGCAGCAGATACATCGCGCCCACAAAGGCGGTGCCGCCGATCATGATCCTGGGAAGGGTCCGCCCCGGTTCGGCGATTTCGCCTGCGATATACCCCGCGACGTTCCACCCCAGGTAGCTGTACATCACGAAGATCAGCGCGACCATCAGGGCGCCGATGCCGGGATCGGCGTCGGGCGCCCGCACGGTGAAATGCTTCCAACTGCCTGAGCCGAGCGAGACTCCCCCAAGGACCAGCCCAAGGATGGCGATGACCTTCGTCGTCGTCAGCACCCGTTGCAGGCGCCCGCCGGCTTCGACGCCGGCGACGTGGACGGCGGTCAGGCTCCACAGCAGAAGCAAGGCAAGTCCTTTGGCTGCCCACCCATTGTCGTCGGCGATCGGGGCGACGCGCAGGAAGTAGGATGCGAAGCTCACGGCCGAAGCCGCGATGGCTGCGCCGAAGCCGATGGTAAACGAGGTCCATCCACTCAGAAACCCAGCCAATGACCCATACGCACGGCGTAGATAGACATAGTCGCCGCCCGCCTGCGGAAGCGCCGCGCCGAGTTCGCCATAGGACATCGCTCCGGCGAGGGCGAAGCCGGCGCCAACCACCCAGAGCGCCAGGATCAGGACCGGGTCGCCCAGGTCGCGTGCCATGAACCCGGTCGTGGTGAAGATACCGCCGCCGATGATGTTGCTCACCAGCACGCAGGTCGCGGTGAACCAGCCGACTTGGCGCCGGCCGGCCGGCTCATTGCGGTCGACTGTGGACGTCCGGGTCATGAACGAGTCGAGCCGAATACCAGGAAGTGCTGCCGGGGCAGAAAGTCGAATTCCTGGACCAGGCGATAGCCCGCCGCTTCCATTTCGCGAACCACCGTCTCCTTCGGCGTCGCATGGCCGAAGAGCCAGCCGCTGTCCTTGTACTCGATCACGGCGATGCGACCGCCGGGCCGCAGCGCGCGTGCGAGCGACTGAAAGTAGGCGGTCCGATCGGGAAGGTGATGGGAGGTGTTGCAGGTGAAGATCACATCCACACCGGCGACGGGCAGGCGGGCGTCGGTCGGCGTCGCCCGGACCAGTTCGACATTGGCCACCCCGCGCCGCGCCCTCTCCTGTTCGATGAGGCGTAAAGCGGTCTCGTCCACATCCACGGCGTAGACTGTGCCCTCCGGACCGACGGCCTCGGCCAAGCGCCACGTGAAGTAGCCGCCGCCCGCGCCCAGATCAGCGACGCGCGAGCCGGGGGCGATCGACAGAGCCTGGATCACCGTCTTGGGCTGCTGCCAGGCATCCCGCGACGGGTCGTTCATCTGCCGGTAGGCCCACTCGGCACAGCCGCCGGTCACGACCAGCAGCCACAAGATCACCAGGTGGAGCGCAAGACGAAGTCGACCGATCATAGAGCGCCTCTCTCAGTGCCGGAAGACCGAGTGAACTTGTAGCACAGTGAGCGTGTGCCAAGAAACATGTCCTTGGCTTGACCGTTTTATGAGTGCCCCGTTTCGCGGTGCCGAGGATTGCGCCCACATCTGCCAAAACGCGGTCCTGTGGCGAAACGCCTTCCTTCAAAAGAAGGGGAAGCCCCTCTTCGCAACATCCGGTTTTTTCGGCGCTGGACATTCTTGTTCCTCCGGTCGCTTCTGCACGGAACCTGATCATACACCAGGCGGCAGCGCATGGATCTGCCGCACAGCGAAAGGTGGCTCATGTATCGGAGGGATTATGGGCAACACAACTCCATACAAAACGGGCAGGAGCCCGGGCAGGTCGAGGGGACGGGGCTGGTGGGTCGCGCTCATTCTGAGCGTGATGGTGCTGGTGCCGCCCGCCGCGACCAGCGAGGTGTATCAGGCTATCCAGCCGGACGGGACACTCAGCGTGACCAACGTGCCCACCGATCGACGCTATCAACCACTTCCGTTCGGAACCGCTTCCATCGGAACCCGCATCTCTAAGCGCGAATTGGAACAGGCCATCGCCTGGTATGCCAGGCAGTATCGGTTGCATCCCGCCCTCCTGCGAGCGGTCATCAAGGCCGAGTCGGACTTCGACCCCGCCGCCGTGTCCCGGACGGGGGCGCAGGGGCTGATGCAACTGATGCCGCACACGGCGGCGTCGCTCAAGGTACGCGATCCGTTCAATCCGATCGATAATATCCGAGGCGGCGCCAAACATCTCCGCTATCTGCTCGACCGTTTCGACGGCGATCTGACTCTGGCACTGGCCGCGTATAATGCGGGCGAGTATCGGGTGAAGCGGCATCAGCAGGTACCGCCGATCCGCGAGACCCGCTTCTACGTCAAGAAAGTCCTCACGTACTACCACGCGTACCGGACCGGTAAGGTCCAGCCCGCGTACAGATAACATCGATCATTCGACGAGCCTATGAGAACGTAAAGAGCCGGCCCGTTGTCGGTTTGCTGAGGGGGCGCAGGGTCCAAGAATCCTGCGCCCCCGCTTCATAATAAAGGCGCAGCCGCTCTCGCGGAAGGCCGGGCTTGACCTCTCCATGTGCCTATGTCAGGAAAGAGGACGCAGGGCGTCAGCGCAAGGGGAATCCGGATGGCGCGCGAAGGCAATCAGCGTATGGCGGGGCTGGCCCAGTCGGAGATTCGGGCCATGACTTCGGCCTGCGCGCGGGTGAACGGTATCAACATGGCGCAAGGAGTGTGCGATACCCCGGCGCCGAGCCTGGTGATGGAGGCAGCCGCACGGGCGATGCGACAAGGCGTCAACACCTATACCCGTTACGACGGCCTCGCGGAACTGCGCCAAGCCCTCGCGCGCAAGCTCGCCGATTACAACGGTGTGCGAGCCGATCCTGAAACGGAGATCACCGTGAGCGCCGGCGCCACCGGCGCGTTTCACTGCGCCTGTCTGGCGTTGCTCAATCCCGGCGCCGAGGTCATCGTGTTCGAACCTTATTATGCCTACCACATCAGCGCCCTGGTCGCGGTGGAAGCGATCCCCCGCGTCGTGCGCATGCGGGCCCCGGATTGGACCTTCTCGCCGGACGACGTGGAGCGGGCCATTACGAGCCGGACCGCGGCCATCGTGGTGAACACGCCGGCCAACCCCTCGGGCAAAGTGTTCAGCAGATCAGAACTGGAAGCGATCGCCGACCTGGCCCATCGCCATGATCTGTTCGTCTTCACCGATGAAATCTACGAATATTTTCTCTTCGACGGCCGGAAGCACGTGAGTCTGGCGTCGCTGCCCGGCATGGCGGAGCGCACGATCACGATTTCCGGTTACTCCAAGACCTTCAGCATCACCGGCTGGCGGATCGGCTACAGCGTCGCGCAGGCCCAATGGGCCGCGTTGATCAACGCGATGAACGATCTGCTCTATGTCTGTGCGCCGGCGCCGCTCCAGGTCGGCGTGGCCGTCGGCATTCAAGAATTGGGGACCTCGTTCTATGAGGAGCTGGCCCGCGAGTACCAGGTGAAACGGGACCGATTCTGTCAGGCGTTGACCCGTGCCGGGCTGCCGCCGTCCGTGCCCCAAGGGGCCTACTATGTGCTGGCCGACGTGTCACGCCTGCCCGGCGCGACGGGGAAGGACCGCGCGATGCACCTGCTCGAGCGGACCGGCGTGGCCGGCGTGCCCGGTGAAGCGTTCTTCGAGGGACCCGAGGGCCACCGATTTGTCCGCTTTTGCTTTGCGAAGACGGACGCCGATCTGGAGGAAGCCTGCCGCCGCTTGGAGAAGTTGTCCTAGCCTGCTCCTCGACTTCCCGTCAAAAATTCTTGTGCGGATTAAGCGATCGCGCTAAGTAGCGCACTCGTCCCGGTGCGGGCGGCGTGTCTCGACTACGAATCGATCAGGAGAAGGGTGAAGTGAAAACTTCGCGGGCATGGCTGACCGGACTGATGCTGAGCGCAGCGGCGGTAAGTGCCTGTGTCCAGCCGCAGGCCATCCTGCGCGCGGATACAAGTCCCGCCGCCAGCGGAGCGCCCAACTCGCCGGATCATTTGAGAGTGCTGGAAGGAGTGTGGGAGTACGAGGACGGCGGTGTCGCCGTGAGCCTGAAGCTTGATGAACAAGGAAACGGAACCTATCCTTGGAAGAACGGCGAGTTTCTGACCCGTGCCCTTTCCGATCACGCCTGGATAGGGACGTGGAGGCAACCGGGCAATGACCGCGAAGGCGGCTTCGAAGTGAAGCTGTCTGATGATTACTCTGAAGGCGAAGGCCGTTGGTGGTACACCCGCATCGCCGATGACACCGCCCCGACGAAACCCGGTGGCGCCTTCCACCTGACGAAAATTGAGGACGCTGGGAGCGAAGATACCGCTGCGGAACCGGAGTCGTTCTCTCCCCAGCCTGTATTGTTCCCGTCCGATTTACGCTAGCCTTCCCGCTTCATCGTCCGGACTCTCGACCGGCGCGCCCGGCGGCGGATTGTTGTGGCCGGGTCTTGGCGACACCGTGTAGTGAACCCGATCGCTCGCGCGCAGGTCGCGCGGCCTGTTCTTGATCGGGTCCAGGTTGCGGCAGATGTTCGCCTGGAGATCGACGAGCGCATCGAGTGCGGCAAGGGCGTCGCGGTTGATCGGGCAACCGACCGCCAGCGCCTTCTTCAGCATCCACCGGAGCGCGATGTTGTTCAGCCCGAGATTGCCGTTCCCGCCGCCGATATCGGAGTGGACGCCGCGAAACCACACTTCGTAACCGCCGCGAACCCGCGTCGGGCGAAACGCCTGGCGGCGTTCGTCCAACGCCAGCGCGTGAAAACAGTGGCTGACATTGCCCGGCAGGCTGAGGCGATAGCCCAAGTTGATCCGACTGAATGGGATGCCGAGATCGATCGGGATGCCGAAGGCCGCCACCACATCCCATAGACCGAGAAAGCGGATCACGGGTCGCGCCTCGATCACCCGGTTGTCCCGATCCCGCACGCCACGGCTTGAGATCGTGTTGGCGAAATGGAGGGCCAACGCGGCGCCTCGGCTGAACCCGACGATGTCGATGTCGCGATCGCCTGCGGCAAAGTACTGTGCCAGTTGCTCGGCGGCCTGGGAGCTCCGCTCCTTGCCGCCGACGCCGAACGCGCCGCCGAGGATCTTGCCGATGATTCCGTATCTCGTCCCCACTCCCTTCGTGTAAAATTCGGATCGGCCTTCGTAGGCGTCGCGGAATTTCACGACGTTGGTGTTCTTGCCGTATTCCCCCGCATCCTTTTCTGCGTTCCAGGTCCCGTCGAACGCGTACAAGGCCATTGCGCGCCTCCTTCCCGATCGGCATAGGCTGAGAGAGCGATCCATCGGGTGACGGGTGCGCCCCGAGGCTCTGCCCTGTCCGTCACCGAATCGAATCAGAGAGTTGCCTGGCCCGCGGACGGTCCGGACAATCATACCGAACTTCGTCTCGACGGTCATCCTGTGGGAGCTTGGCGACCATCGCCCACGGCGGCCGGCAGGTACGCACTGTATGCGCCCGCACAACAAAAAAGTGTTGTGAGAGAGTCAACGGGTGTCATATCCTGATCACCCCTAAGATCCCTGCAGCGTGCCCATGACCGAACCCACTGGCAAGAAAGGATGACCCATGCGAATCATCGCGTTTGCCATCTCGGCCCTACTGTGCTTCACAGCCTCTCTAGCTGTCGCCGCCGGACCGGATCCCGCCACCGACGAACAGAAGGCGTTGTACGCTATCGGCTTGGCCATCAGCGAATCGCTCGGCAACTTCGCACTTAGCGAGGCCGAGTTAGAGTTCGTCAAGGCCGGACTCACGGACGGCGTCCTCAAACGGCCCAGGAAAGTCGATCTTCAAGCCATGACCCCGAAGATTCAGCAACTGCAACAGACGCGGGCGGCGGCGATTGCGGAGGCCGAGAAGAAGGCGGCGGCCGCGTTCCTCGCGAAGGCGGCGGCGGAATCGGGGGCGAAACGAACCGAGTCCGGCGCGATCGTCACGACGCTGAAGGAGGGGACCGGCGCAACGCCGAAGGCGACGGATACGGTGAAGGTCCACTACCATGGGACGCTCATCGACGGCACGGTATTCGACAGTTCAGTCAAGCGAGGGGAGCCGGCGACATTTCCGCTGAACCAAGTCATCAAGTGTTGGACCGAGGGTCTGCAACACATCAAAGTCGGAGGCAAGAGCCGTCTGGTCTGTCCCGCCAACCTGGCCTATGGGGATCGCGGGTCTCCGCCGCAGATCAAGCCCGGCGCCACGCTGATCTTCGAAGTCGAGCTGCTGGACATCATCAAATAAAGGGGGCAGGAATCTTTTCTTTGCCCTTTAAGGCGACGAGGGTTGGGGGCAGTGCATGGCCAAGCAGTCCGGCAGGGACGCAAGATGGCGGTCACGCGGGTGCGCGAGCGGACACCCGAACGTAAACAATGACTCCCGACCCACGCCTCGTTTTGTTGTCCTACGCCAGTGCACGCCGCCGAGGCGGTGAGGCGGTCAGACCAGCGTACGACAGGTGCAAGCGACAAAGACAGGGTACGTGGCGCCCGCGCGAGAAACGGCTTCCCCGGTGCAGGCCTTGATTTTAGATTCTGAATAGTTCTTGTGTACGGGGTCCCCGACTACAACTATCCATCCTCTTTCCAGGCTTGCTCGCTTCTCCCACACCTCACCACCCTAGCTGCCACCGGTGCCCATACCGCCCGATCAGCGCGTCGGCTTCGCTGGGGCCCCAGGTGCCGGCGGTGTAGAAGTGGATGGTCTTCTCGCCTTGCAGCAGCGGGTCATACAGACGCCAGGCCGTTTCGGTGAACTCCGCGCTGACGAAGAGCGTCTGGTCGCCGATCATGACGTCGCGGAGCAGCGTCTCGTAGGCTTCGGGGAGTTGACCGAAAGCTTTTTCGTAGTCGAACTGCAACGCATGGTCGGTCAGGCGGAACGGCCGTCCCGGGCTTTTGACCGAAAAACACAGAGAGAACCCTTCGCTTGGCTGGAGCGTGATCACCAGTTTGTTGGGAGCGATGCTGTCCGGTTCGAGAGACCGAAACACCTGCGCCGGTGCTTCCCGAAAGCTCACCGCCACCTGGGTCAACTTGCGCGGCAGGCGCTTGCCGGTCCGCAGGTAGAAGGGCACGCCTTTCCATCGCCAGTTGTTGATATCGACCTTTAGCGCCACGTAGGTTTCGGTCAGCGAATCTGCCGGCACTCCGGCCTCTTCACGATAGCCTTTGATGGTCTGACCCGCGATCTCCCAGGCGGTGTATTGCCCGAAGACGACGTTCTCCCGCGCAATGGGGGATACCGAATGGAGGACTTTCAACCGCTCCGCCTGGATCGCGACGGCGTCGAAGGAGACGGGCACCTCCATCGCGACCACCGTCATGAGTTGAGTCAGATGATTCTGGACCATGTCGCGGAGCGCGCCTGCCTGCTGGTAGTAGGCGCCGCGGTGCTCGACGCCGATGTCTTCCGCGACCGTAATTTGCACGTTTTCCACCGTGTTGCGGTTCCAGAGCGATTCGAAGATCGGGTTGGCGAAACGGAACGCCAGGAGATTCTGCACCGTCTCTTTCCCCAGGTAATGATCGATCCGATAAATCTGGGGCTCTTCGAGGTACCGATGCAGCAACGTGTTCAACGCGCGGGCGGAGTGGAAGTCATGCCCGAAGGGTTTTTCGACCACGACCCGGACCCAGCCGTGACTCTTGAGGAGTGCCGCGTGGTCCAGCCCTTCAATCGCGTCGGGCACGGCAGCCGGAGGCAACGCCAAGTAGAACACACGGTTCTCGGGCATCCCATGCGTCCGCTCCAGCCGATGCACGTAGGCCGCCAGCGTCTCGTAATCCTGCGCACTCCCGGTGGGCAGCGCGTGATAGTACAGACACTCGTCGCACCATGTGCGCAATGCTTTGTCGCTCGGCCAGCCCGCTTTGCGCAGTCCCTCGAACGCCCAGAGCCGGAACCCCTCTTCCCCGATCTCGGGTAACGCGGTGCCTATGATCAAGGTGTTGCGCTTTTCCAGGACTCCCTGATCCCGCAGGCGGTACAGCGCAGGCAGGAGCTTGCGCCGCGTCAGATCACCGGTCGCGCCCAAGATGATGAAGACGTGGGGTTCAACGGGCTGGTCGAGCATGCCGAATGCTCCTCGCGGTTACGTGCCATCCCCGCGCGCAGGATTCACGGCCTCATACAAGGCAGAGTAGTCCGCCTCGGCCAAGCCTAGGCCGATTGTCTTCTCGAACAAACGGCGAATCCCCTCCAGACCACCGGTGTCGAGCCGGCGGCCTTTCGCCTCGCCTAGAAAGAGATCGACGTCCTTGAGCAGATGGCGGGTGGAGAAGTTCGGGTCGGCATAATCGCGCTGGAGCAAGCGGGGCAGTTTCTTGTCATAGGCTGGTGCGTACAGCGCGCTCTCGCGGAGAATGGCCATAAACGTCTCCACATCGATCCCGTGGCGTTGCACGAGCCCCAGACTCAGGGCGAAGGCCGCGATCTCGGCGGCGATCAACTGGTTCAGCGCCAGCTTCAGCGCCGCGGCCTTGCCGACCGCACCGATCAGCCGGGGCCCGCGGCTCAGCGACTGGAACAGAGCTGTCCACCGGGTGAATTGCTCCGGACTGCCGCCGACCATGACCAGCAGCGTTCCTGCCTTGGCTTCCGCGATGCTCCCCAAGACCGGCGCTTCGAAATACTCGCCGCCGGCCGCACCCACTTCTCGCTCGAGCGCCTGACTCTCCGATGGGCCGATGGTACCCATCTGAATGACGGTGCGGCCGGCGAGCTCCTTCCTGCCCGGGTCTGCTAGCAGGACGCTCCGGATCGCTGCCGCGTCAGCCAGCATCAGGACAAGACACTCGGCGGATCGGATCGCCTCTTCCGGCTGCAAGGCGACCTGGATTCCCGACTCGCGCAGCGGCTCGGCTTTGGCCTGGGTACGGTTGTACGCGATGACCTGATGGCCGGTTGCCTTCAGCCGTTCGGCGATCGGCCGCCCGAGGAGCCCTGTCCCCAACACCGCGACGCGCATGAGGTGACCTCCCATTCAGAACGTGTCATGTGATAGTACCATAGGCAGGCTGATTTCCCGTGCCAGCTCAGCAGACTGACTCGCGCAGCGATGAACATTCGTGACATCCCCACCGGAACCATTCTGAATCCCACCGGCGGCTATCTGGGTGAGGGCTTCACCCACACCATCAACCTGTACCGCGGGTGCGCGCTGGGCAACTCGCTGTGCGGCCTCTACTGCTATGCGCAATGGAATCCGCATCACACGCTGGGCCGCCCGTGGGGGCGGTTCCTCGACGTCAAGACCGGATTCGCGGAGACCTATCGGGCTCAGTACGATCGGTTGAAAAGGCCAGTTCGCGGCGATCCCAAGCCCCTCCGGATCTTTCTCTCCAGCGTGACCGAGCCCTATCCGCCGCAGGAGCGCGCGGCGCGGCGGATGCGCCGACTGCTGGAGGAAATGCTCGCGCGACCGCCGGATCTCCTGGTGATCCAATCCCACACCCCGCTGGTCCTCGACGATCTCCCCCTCTTGCTCACGTTGCGCGAGCGTTGCCGGCTTGAGATCAATATTACGGTGGAGACCGACAAGGAGGCCTTGCCGCCGCCGTTCCCTCGCCATGCCTACTCGCCCGCGGCACGGATCGCGGCGCTCCGCAGCTTGCGGCAGGCGGGATTGTGCACCGTGGCCACCGTGAGCCCGTTGCTCCCGCTTGACGATCCGTCGGCGTTCGCGCGACAACTCGAAGCGGCTTGCGACCGCGTGATCGTCGATCACTATCTTCTCGGCGACGGCAGCCGCGAAGGGCAGCGGACCAAGCAGACGAAGTTGCCGATGCTGTTGGACGCCAACGGGTGGAGCACCTGGACTGGCTTGGCGCCGTTCGACGAGGTCGTCAGGACGTTCCGCCAGGTCTTCGGCGACGCCCGGGTCGGGATCAGCCGGGCGGGATTCAATGCCGCGCACCGTGACTTGCCGGACATTCAAGCGCAGGATCCCTCATGAAACCGACTCCGCTCAAACCGCGCCTCTCACTCGTTTCCTGGGAGGAATCCGAATCCATCATTCGCGTCATCCGCGAAACCGTGTTCATGCGCGAGCAGGGCGTGCCGGAGGAGTTGGAATGGGACGGCCTCGACCCGGCTTGTCTCCATGTCGTGGCCTGGAACGACAGCGGCACCGCGATCGGCACCGCGCGCCTTGAGCGGGATGGCAAGATCGGCCGCATGGCGGTGTTGAAAGAGTGGCGGGGACGCGGCGTGGGCAGGGCGATGCTTCGGATCCTGTTGCAGGCCGCAATCGACCGTGGCCTTACTATGGTCGAACTGGCCGCGCAGACCCAAGCGATCAGCTTCTACGAGCGGGCGGGATTTCGCGCGATCGGCGAGGTCTTCATGGACGCAGGCATTCCGCACCGGAAGATGGTGCTGGACCTCCGTTCGCGTTCGCGCACCGAGAAAGAAGATTAAGTCCGGGTCTTGCTGAGATGAGAGGCCATCAACGTGCGGATGAGGCCGGTCACCCGCCCGGCGGATCCAGGCGCGACGGCCACTGTGCCTTGCATCGACGGCCGCGGTTGGTTGAAGCGGAACGGCTTGCCAACTCCGTCCACCGCGGTTCCGCCGGCTTCTTGGATCAGGAGCACCCCGGCCGCAAGGTCCCATTCGTGCTCGCGCTCGAACGTGACCGCCGCATCCACCCGCCCTGCGGCCACCAGCGCCAACGCATAGGCGATCGAGTGCATCGGACGGCAGTCGGCATTTTCCTCCACGGCCGCGAACCGACCGGCTGAAAATTCCCAAGGATTGACCAAGAGCATCGGCCGCCCGTCTCTCCCAGCCGGAGACAAGGAATTCCCATTCAACCGGACGCCCTGTCCACGGGCGGCCGTGAACAGTTCATTCGTCACGGGATTCAAGACGGCGGCGACGATCGGCTGGTCGCCTTCTACCAGCGCGGCCGAGATGCAGAACTCCGGCAATCCTCTGACGAACGCTTTGGTGCCGTCGATCGGGTCGACCATCCACACCCGCTTCTTCTCCAGGCGGATCGGACTGTCCGGGGTCTCCTCCGAGAGCCAGCCGTCGTCCGGGAACGCTCGCGTCAACGTTTCGTGCAACAGCCGATCGATCTCCAGATCCGCCGAGGTGACGGGGGACCGGTCAGCCTTGATGTGCGTGTCGAAACCGTCGCGCGCCAGTTCGAGGGCCCGAGCCCCAGCCCGGCGGACCGCGTCTCGGAGCAGGTCAAGTTCTCGTTGCATCGTGACAGGACTCCCAGGTGAAAGGCCTGTGCCCAGTCATAGCGGGTCGCGGCGGCCGCTCTCCGCATCTGCGGAGGAAGCATAGCAGAATTCAGCGGCGATGGCTCTAACGCTCGAGCGCGCAAACAGGACGTGACCGCATGCTCATCCGGCGACGGCGCGGTCCACAAGAGGATGGCTCATGGGCTCGTCGGCGGTCGGCGTGCTAGAGGTCCGTGAACAGCCAGGGCGCCTCGGCCTTGCGGCGGGCTTCGTAGGCGGCGATGGCCGGCTCGTGTTGCAGCGTGAGGCCGATGGCGTCGAGTCCGCGGTAGAGGCAGTCTTTCCGGAAAGGATCCACGTCGAAATGGTAACGCGCGCCTTCCGGTGTGGTGACGGTCTGCGCGGCAAGATCGACGGTGACCTGATAGCCGGGCTGGACGAGGACAGCTTGGAACAACGCCTGCACGTCGTCGGGCTTGAGCACCACAGGCAGAATGCCGTTCTGAAAGCAGTTGTTGTAGAAGATGTCCGCAAAACTGGGGGCAATGACGCAGCGGAAGCCCTGATCGAGCAACGCCCAGGGCGCATGTTCCCGCGAGGAGCCGCAGCCGAAATTATCTCGCGTGAGCAGGATCGTCGCACCCTGGTAGCGCGGCTGATTGAGGAAAAAGTCCGGGTCAGGCGTGCCGTCACGCTTTCTCCGCCAGTCGTAAAACAGGCCTTCCCGCAGTCCCGTCCGCTTGATCGTCTTCAGGAACTGCTTGGGGATGATCTGATCGGTATCCACGTTGACCCGATCCAACGGGGCGACGAGTCCGGTATGTGTCGTGAAGGGCTGCATGGTCACTCGTTTCAAGGCCAGTGGCTGGAGGCGAGAGGCAATGGACACCTGCAAAACTGTCCCCCCTTGCCTCGGGCCTCTGCCTCGCGCCGTGACATCAGGACCACGTCCTGATGTCCACAAAGTGCCCTTCGACCGCGGCGGCCACGGCCATGGCCGGGGACACCAGATGGGTGCGGCCGCCCGCGCCCTGCCGGCCTTCGAAGTTGCGGTTGCTGGTGGAGGCGCAGCGCTCGCCCGGTTGCAGCACATCGGCGTTCATCGCCAGACACATGCTGCAGCCCGCCTCGCGCCATTCGAAGCCGGCTTCCTTGAAGATCCGGTCGAGTCCCTCCTGCTCGGCCTGCCGCTTCACAAGCCCGGACCCCGGGACCACCATGGCGTGCACGCCTCTCGCCACCTTCTTGCCTTTGGCAAAGCCGGCCGCTAGCCGGAGGTCCTCGATACGGGAATTGGTGCAGGAGCCGATGAAGACTTTGTCGATTCGGATCTCGGTGATCGGCGTGCCGGGTTTGAGCGCCATATATTCCAACGCTCGCTCGGTCGCCTTGCGGGTTTTCTCGTCCGGCATCTCGCTCGGGTCCGGCACCCGGCCGTCCACGCCGACCACCATGCCGGGACTGGTGCCCCAGGTCACTTGCGGCGCAATGTCCTCGGCCCGCAAGACGACCCTCCGATCGTACACGGCGTCGGGGTCGGTCACGAGCCGTCGCCAGGCTTGAACCGCCTGCTCGAACACCCGGCCTTTCGGCGCCATCGGTCGCCCTTCGAGATAGGCGACGGTCTTGTCGTCCGGCGCGACCATGCCGGCGCGTGCTCCGCCTTCGATCGACATGTTGCAGAGCGTCATGCGGCCTTCCATGCTCAGGGCGCGGATCGTCGAGCCCGTGTACTCCACCACGTAGCCGGTGCCGCCAGCCGTCCCGATTGTGCCGATGATCGCGAGGATCACGTCTTTCGCCGAACAACGTTCCGAGAGTTTCCCGTCCACGCGGATTTCCATTGTCTTCGGCCGTTTCTGGACCAGGCATTGGGTTGCCAGCACATGCTCCACCTCGCTGGTCCCGATCCCGAACGCCAACGCGCCGAACGCGCCGTGCGTCGAGGTGTGGGAGTCGCCGCAGACGATCGTCATGCCGGGCAGCGTGAAGCCCTGTTCGGGCCCGATCACGTGCACGATGCCCTGGCGCACGTCGTTCATGCCGAACAGCGTGATGCCGAACTCTTTACAGTTGTCTTCCAGCGTTTGAATCTGTTTTGCGCTGACCGGGTCGGCGATCCCGAAGCGGCGGTCGGTGGTCGGCACATTATGATCGGGCACGGCCAGGACGGCCCGCGGTCGGCGAACGCGGCGGCCCGCCAGTCTCAAGCCTTCAAACGCCTGCGGCGACGTCACTTCGTGGACCAGGTGTCGGTCGATGTACAACAAGGTCGTGCCGTCCGGTTCTTCCCGCACGACATGTGCGTCCCAAATCTTGTCAAAGAGTGTACGACCGGCCATGCGTGAGCCTCTGAAGCGCGGATCGATCACCGAACACGGCAGTATAACAGCTTTGCCTCGTAGTCTGGAAGCGGCCTGGCCGCGCTGCTACGAAGTGTGTGGGTACTTGGCGAAGCAGATCATGTCCATCCGGTTGTAATGGTTCGGCAGCAGCGTCTCGGGCCGGTACCCGAGGCTCAGGAACAGGTGCACGTTTCGGGAGGTGCGGAGCATCGTGCAGACGTAGAGTTTGTGGGCCCCCGTCGCAATCCGCTCGATCTCCCGCATCAGCGCCTTGCCGATCCCGCGTCCTTGATAGGAGGGCTTGACGGACAGAAGCCGGATCACGCAGACACCCCCGACCACCCAGAAGCGCACCGAGCCGACGACGACCCCGTCCCATTCCGCGGCGAGGATTTTCTTCTCCTGCGCATCACGTCTTAAGTCGTCCATCGTCTCGGTCGTCCAGGCGCTCGTGGAATAGAGCCCGGCGTATTCGCCGAACGCCTCTCGCTGGATCTCCAAGATGGAGTCGAAATCCTGTTCACAAGCCGGGCGAATGGTCAGCATCGCCCCTTCCTCGTCTGCGTTCTCGTTTCCGGCGACCCGTCACCGGCCGGGGCGTGTTCCGATCGGCTCGTAAGAGACAGGAGCGGATCACAATGCGCCCGCCTGCCCCGACTGCGGCTCCATGATGGTGCGCATCCGGGCCGATCGGCGTCAAGTCGTCTTTTGTTTGTACCGACCGCCTGAGGGATGGCCGCATCGTGCACGAATCACGGCGGTCATAGCCGGCGCCGCCCACCCTGTCGGCCCGTGCGCGTTGCCTGCCCACCGATCTCTTTCAGTCGACTTTCGGCTTGCCCTGATTTTCCGGCCGCTTAGACTCGTTTGCTATCTTTGGTGGGGACAGCGCCCCAGCGCGACCGACGTCTCGGCCGGAAGGAGGAATGCCCATGAAAACACGATACGCGATGATGCCCGTCCTGATCGTCTGCGCCATGCTGGTTCCCGCGATCGGCGATGCGAGTGAAGGACCAGCCGCTGCCGATAAGCCGTTTTCACGCTTCTGCAAATCCCGTGATCTCGTCGGAACGTGGCACCTGGTAAAATACACTACCCAATACGAGTTCAAGGACCCGAACGCGCCTTATCTGTTGCCCTATCAAGTCTTTCAGTTCACCGCGGACGGGAGCATGAAATCGGTCCATTCCCCCAAGCCGTTCCGGGAAAATCCGGTCAAGCTGTTTCAGGCGATCCCGGCCATTGTGACATACGGATTCGAGCGCGACGGCATGGTCACGGTGCGGGCCAAGGGGGCGGCGACCGCGGCGGAGACCTGGCATTGTGTCGCGATCATCCGGGATCGCAAGGACGAACAACATCAGGTCTTCATGAAACGCGGCGACCTCGTCATGACCCTGGTGGGAAAGAACGGCCAGCCGCTGTTTGTGCGGCAGCTCCGGAAGAGCGGAACGTGACAGCTCGTTGAATCCGCCGCCGGACACGTGCTACGAACAACGGGCGCGCGAGCCGCAACGCTCGCGCGCCCGTTGTCGTTTTCCATACGTGTCGAGACTGTGATCATGGCAACCGATCCGGTATGGACTTCCCCTCCGCTTGTGAGCTGGTGCCAATTGCTGCTGGACAGTTTTCGCCGTTGGACCGGTCGCGAATTGCTGGAACGGGCGGGGACGGCGGAGGACCAGGCACGGGCCCTGTTCGCGGCGCCCTTCGTGGTCGTTTCACACGGGACGGAAGACGATCCGATCCTCAATTACGGAAACCAAGCGGCCTTGGACCTCTGGGAATGCACATGGGATCAGTTGACGGGAACGCCGTCACGGCTCACCGCCGAGCCGGTGGACCGGACCGAGCGGGAACAGATGTTGGCACGGGCGGCCGCGCAAGGGTTCATCGAGGACTATCGAGGGGTGCGCGTCTCCCGCAACGGCCGCCGGTTCGTGGTCGAGCACGCCATCGTCTGGACCGTCATCGACTCGGCGGGTGTGCGCCGGGGTCAGGCGGCGACATTTTCCCGCTGGAGCTATCTGTGACCTCGGACTCGTCGATCAACTGAAACCGCGGAATCGACCGTCCGTCCACCTGCACCGTCTCGAGAAACATCGCTCCGGCCTCGCCCAGAGACCGCGGTCTCCGTACAGCGCGCGAGAGACGACGAACTCCTCTCCCGTCTCCGGGAGTCCGGCGCGCCCGATGACCTCGTATTCCTCGCCCTTGTCGTGGCGATAGCGACCGGGTTTGATCATGGTGTACCATCCCCGTCAGGTGTGAGGCGATCGCATGTGATACGGGCGGGACCTTGGATGCACAAGCGTCGTGACGTCATCATGATCGACAACGGATCGGCCGGTGATGCCAGGAGCCTCCGCGTTGTGCGCGCGCGACCGAGCGCGGCGTTTGTGCTGCACGCGCTCTGGCTACTGGCAGCGACCCTGTCCGCCTGCACCCAGGAAACCTGGGAATCCGCTATGCAGGCCGGACAGAGGGCCATGCAGCAGGGTCAATACGGCGAGGCCGAACGCATTTTCGCGGCCGCGGTCGCGAAAGCCGAAGCGTTCGGGCGCAAGGACCACCGCGTCGCCGTCACGCTGAGTCAGTTGGCGCAGGCCTATGCGGCACAGGGCAAATATGTGGAAGCGGAACCGGTCTATCTCCGGGCGCTCGAGATTTACCAGGACGTGCACGGGGAGGAGCATCCCGACGTGGCGGCGACCCTCAACAACCTGGGAGTGCTGCACCGGATGCACGGTCAGTACGCCCAAGCGGAGCCGCTGCTCGAGCGGGCCCTGGCGATCAAGGAGAAAGTCCTCGGCCGCGACCATCCCGATGTCGCCTTGGGTTTGAGCAATCTGGCGATGTTGCATGTGGCGCAGGGGCATTATGCACAGGCCGAGCCCCTTTATCAGCGGGCGCTGGCGATCAGGGAAAGGGCGTTGGGAGCCGACCATCCCGACGTCGCCAAAAGTCTGGAGGACTATGCCGCCCTGCTGCGGAAGGCGCGGCGAGACGAGGACGCGGTGAAACTGGAAGAGCGGGCGGCGGCGATCCGGACCAAGCGGGACCGGGCGTCCGCGGCCAAGCCGCAGGGTTGAAGTCGGGGGCGCACCCAGTGTAGCGTACCGGCGCGGTCGCGCCATGGATGAAGAGCCAAAGAGACACTCCCGGCAGCGCGCAGTGATCGCCAGATCGGTCGGAATCGTCACGCTCGCCTTGGGGTTCGTCAGCGGCATGCACGGATTGGATCACCCGGATTCCATCTGGCTCAGGACCGCGCTGGGGTTGATCGTGACGGGAATGATGGCGCAGGGCTATGCGTTGTACTGCACGCTTCGGCGGATGAGAGAGAAACGGGATTCGAACACACCGTGACTTGCCTACGACGCAGCGGACCAGTGGAACGGGCCGGAAAACCGGTGCTCCTCTCGATCGTCGCGGTCGCTCTGTGTCTGACCCTGACAGCCTGCGGAGGACCCTGGCGGGACACCTATTTCAAGCGAGGGATCAACCGGCTCACCCAGGACGAGATCGCGGAGAAACTCGGCCCGCCCCATACCGCCAAGACGCCCGTGCTCGGCGGCGAGAGTGTGTGGACCTATCGGTTTCCGATGAGCGACAAGGAGCTGCATCCCTGGAGCCTCGACAACATGACCAAGGGCGCGCTGAATGTCACCCAGCAAGCCGCCGCGCTCATCGGCAAGGGCGGCGCCGAGGGCGCCCGCGAGACGCTCTACTGCTACCGCTACGTGCTGACGTTCGACGAATCGAAGATTCTGAAGAGTTGGAAGCGGGAAGACTGCGTGCCGAGAAGCCACGAGAAAGCGGCGTCGCAGTAGGGGAAGACGTTTGCTGCGGCAGACGGGCGTCACCCTGCGGGGTAATGGACCAACCGGAATAACCATGGGCCTCATTCAACAATGGTTCCCGAATCTCGACAGCGCCTTCCTGGCGGACATCGTCAAGTCGCTGCTTCTGCTGCTCGTGCTCCTGGTTCTGCGGACCGTCCTGGTTCGATCGATCACCAAAAACCCGCGCATCTCGACGGACTCCAAGCTGCGATGGATCGTCACAGTCCGCAACACGGTCGCCTTCGTCTTCGTCCTGGGGTTGTTTTTCATCTGGGCTCACGAACTGCAGGCCTTTGCGGTGTCCCTGGTTGCCATAGCGGTGGCGCTGGTCTTGGCGACCAAGGAGCTGATCCTCTGCGTCAGCGGCGCGGCCTTGAGAGCCGGTGCGAACGCCTATTCGGCGGGCGATCGAATTCAGATCGCCGGGTATCGCGGCATCGTGCTCGATCAGGACCTCTTTGCGACGACCCTGTTGGAAATCGGGCCGGGGCAGGCGTCGCATCTGTCCACCGGCCGGGCCGTGGTCTTCCCCAACAGTCTTCTGTTCACCCATCCGCTGGTCAACGAGACCTACACCGAGGAGTATGTTCTGCACGTCACGACGGTGCCGTTGGGAAGCGGGGATGATTGGCAGAGAGCGGAACAAGTTCTGCTGGAGGTCGCAAAGGCCGAGTGCGCGCCGTACCTGGACGACGCGAAGCGCCATATGCAGTCGTTGGAGGAAAAAAACCTGCTGGAAGCGCCGTCGTTGGACCCGCGCGTGATCATGCAGCTCCCCGAGCCGGGTCGCATCAATCTGCACCTGCGCTTCCCGGCGCCGGCCCGCGGCCGGTCGCGCATCGAACAGGCGATCCTGCGCAGGTACCTCTCGGCGATGGCCAAGACCTGACGAGGGTCAGAAGCCCGTTCCTGTCGTCAAGAGCCGGACTCGATACAGCGCGCTCCCGCCGGTGATGTACAGCGTTGAGCCGTCGTCGCCCCAGGCCAGGTTCGAGACGGAGGTCCCCGTCTCGATGCTCCCGAGGTGCGCGCCGTCCGGCGCGAACACGCTGATCCCGCCGGGCCGCGCGCCGAAGAGATTGCCGGCCTTGTCGATCTTGAGCCCGTCCGGTCCGAAAAACGGGTCCTTCCGCCAGCGCGTCGCATCAAAGAACACGCGGCCGTTCGTCACCGTGCCGTCAGCCTTGACCTCATAGGCCAGCCAGGCCGCGCGTTTCAGATCGACATCCGTGACGTACAGCGTCTTCTCATCGGGCGAGAACGCGATGCCGTTCGGCGCCTTGATGTCCGTGATCAGCAGCGTCAGCCTGCCGTCGCGCGACAGCCGATAGACGCCCTGGAATGGCAATTCCTTGCGCGGATCATCGAATGCCTTCGGCAGGCCGAACGGCGGATCGGTGAAATAGAGCGCGCCGTCGGACCGATAGACCAGATCGTTCGGGCTGTTCAGCCGCTTTCCGTCGTAGCGATCCGCCAACACGGTGATGTTGCCGCGCGGTTCGACGCGGATGACCCGGCGGTTGCCGTGTTGATTGATGGTGAGCCGGCCTTGCTTGTCGAGCGCGAGCCCGTTCGAGCCGGGCTGGCGATATTCGCCGATGTTGAGCCCGCTGTAGCCGCTCTTCGTGCGGAAGACGGACACTTGGCCGTCCGACGACCAGCGGTAGATCGTATTGTTGTTCGGATCGCTGAAGAGCAAATACCCGGGCACGGACTCCTTCCTCGGCACCCACACGGGTCCCTCGGTGAAGAGAAACCCACCGGCGATCTTTTCGAGTTGGGCGTTCGACGGGACGATCTCATCCAAGGTTGGGTCGGCTTTGAGAATCTCGGTCCTGACGAACTGCGGCGCGCCGACCGAGTGGGTCTTGTAGAACTCGAGGGTGGCCGACCGGACCCAGATAAAGTTCCCCGGCGGATTGGACAGAGGCCCGTTGATGCCGAACACCGCCAACTGAATACGCTGGCCAGGCCTCGCGTGGCGCGTCAGCACGACCCGATTGGGAGCGTTGAAGCCTTTAATAAGTTGACCGCCAGGCTGTCCGAGGACGAGCGGCAATTCGCCGTTCACCCATACCTCCGCGTAGTCGTCCACCGCGATCTCGAACACGATCCTGGAGCCGGTTGGATCGAACGAGCCGATCTTTTCCGGAATCTCGACGGCGATCCGGTACCAGTTGAAGCAGAGACGACCGGTTGAGCGCCGCTCCTCCAACTGGGCCGGCCGCAGCGCTTCCCACGTCGAGTCGTCGAAGTCCGCCGCGCCGGCGTGGGGCTCGTAGTCGTAAGTCATGTTCGGGGGGCCGGACGGTCCGAGGTCGGGACCGGGTTGATGGTGCGCGACTTGGACGATCCTGGTATCGCTGTATCGCCATTGCCCTTTGACCAGCGCGACGCCCTCGTCGGTCATCAGATCGACGATCGCGTCGGGCCGGACGGCAGGGGCATCGGCGGTGACCTGCGCGCGACTTGCGACGGGGAAGATTGCCAGCGCGCTCACGGCTACTCCAGCGAGAACATATTCTTGAACCTTCATAGGAAATCTCCGCGCACGTCAATCGTCGAGCGTCAATCGCGTTGAACCCTCAGGTACCTTTTCGCGAGTGACGAATGACGTTTGACGCTCCTGCCGCACCTTGACAACGTAATAGTCAAACGGCGCGTCCACTTCTTGGAACCAATGCGGCACGCCGCTGGGGATGATAACGACGTCACCAGGCGCCAGCCTGCGCATCTCGCCGCCTTCGACGGTCGGTGCGCGGAATTCATGCAACGCAATGGTTTTCCCGCCGACCGGTGTCCCGCCTGTGATCAGGGTCGCCGAACCCTTGAGCACGTACACGATGTCGGTGTCCAGTTCGTGGATCTCGACGACACCAGGCTTGTCCCGGTGACTCGCATGCACCATGTAGTTGCGGCCGGCGTGCATCATCCGTTCATCGTCCCCGACCAGCACCGCGCCCTTGGCAAACGCGGCGGCGACCTTGGGGCTCTCGATATACGTGACGGGCGACACATGGCCCATCGTCGCCGAGCCGGCTTCCATTAATTCCAAAGCCTTTGCTCCCGCGAGCGCCAGTTCCTCGCCCTGCTGCGCGCTGGCGGCACCGCTCACGCCGACCGCGCCCACGACGTTCCCTTCCCATTCGAGCGGGACGCCGCCCTGCAGAGGCGTGAAGTTCTGGAGATCGCCGCCCAGCGTCACCATCGAGGTGCGTCCGTTCTTGATGACCTCCTCGAATACCTTCGTCGGTTTCTTAAACAGCGCCGCCGTGCGCGCCTTGCCGATGGCGACGTTCGCGCTGGAGGCGAAAGTCTGGTCCAATCGTTCAAGCGCGAGCAAATTGCCGCCTTCATCGACGACCGCGATAGACCCGCCCGGCGCGTTGACTCTCTTCGCCTCGGCGACCGTCGCTGCAATGACCTTCTTCGCGCCTTCCAGCGTGAGCCCGCGCTTGTCCGCCACCGACTCAGCGCGGACAAGCGCCGCCGTTCCGATGAGGACTATTCCCAAGAGAAATCGCATTGTCTGTTTCATGGCGGGGCTCCTTTCCCTAGCGATCAGCCTTCAGCCAGGAGCTGTCAGCTCCGGCGAATGACTCGGAAGCTGAACGCTGATCGCTCTTTCTTATTTCGTGAACGTTGCCGTGACCGCTGCGCCGGGCTGGGCGATGTCTTCGTCTTGCTGCGGTGTCTCGCCGCTCACCCCGATCGCGCCGATGACGCTGCCATCCACCATGATCGGCACGCCGCCTTGTAACGGCACGGCTCCGTGCAGCGCCAGCGCCGATATGCGTCCGTTCTTGACTTGGTCTTCAAAGACTTTACTGGGCCGCCGGAAGATCGCGGCGGTTCTGGCTTTGTCGATCCCGACGTTGACGCTCGCAACTTGCGTGTCGTCCAGCCGCTCCAACAAAAGCAGGCTCCCACCGTCGTCGACCACGGCGATCACCACCCGCGCGCCGTCCGCCTTGGCTTTGGCTTCGGCCGCCGCGGCGATCTTCTTGGCGCCCTCCAGCGTGAGAGCCGTTTTCTCGATCAACTGAGCCTGGGCCGTTCCAGCCATCAGCGTCATTGCTATCGCAGCACTCAACAATCGGTCCATCTGGGCGGCCTCCTTGCAGTGAGCGATCAGCTTTCAGCCGTCAGCCCCAGCGTTCAGATGAAGCTGAGAGTTGACGGCTGACCGCTGAGAGACAGCCATCACCGGCTCATGGCCATGCCGCCCGAGCGCATCCTTTCGCCCGAGGCGGTCATGATCGGTTTGGCGAACGACGCTTCGCCAAGCAACGCCTCGGCCCACGCGCACCAGATCTGCACCTTGGCGACGTCATGGATGTACGGCGGCAGGACGATGGTGCGGTTCTCCTTGTCGCCTTTGATCTTCAGCCGCTGCAACAGGAAGACGTTGCCCTTCGAGTCCACGACCTGCCAGTGCGGCGCCGGCGTGTCCGGAACCTTGAAGTCGTCGGACCAGGTCAATGTGTCGTTGCCGCCCTGCCGCGAATGAGCGGCCGTTCCGCTGTTGGCTTTGACACCCTCGAACTTCGTGGTCGTATGGGCGTCGGCGGCGAAGACGCTGGCCGCGCCGAGCAGCCCGATCGCGAACATCCCCGTGAGCAATGCGATCTGCAAAGAACGAACGTGACGCATGGGAATCCTCCTCTGTGATAGATGATTCATCGGCCTTGAAGAGCGACGACATCTTTCAGTGCGCTCTTCAATAATTCAGTCGGTGAGTCGAGGCGAGGAGGCGAAGCTTACATGTCCAGTCAGCGGAATGAACGAGACGCCCCGCCCTGCGATCCGTCGTCCTTGTTGGCCGGTTTCTCCTTTGCTAGAATCGAACGCCCCGGGCCGCGAGGGGTCTGTGCAACGCCTGTCCCGTCACGACTGTTTCTCGCGGGGGACTCGTGATTGGATGGAGGCACGCCGCGGCCGTCTTCATGCGTTCTAGCCGATCGGTCCTGTCTTTGACGCAGGACGTTTCATGAAAATCGCCACGTTCAACGTCAACTCGATCCGCAAACGGCTGCCGATCGTTCTGGACTGGTTGGATCGGCACAAGCCCGACGTGCTCTGCCTACAGGAGACCAAGGTGCAGGATACGGAGTTCCCGCTGCTGGCGCTGGCGGAAACCGGCTATGAGGTGAGCTTTCGCGGGATCAAGGGGTACAACGGCGTAGCGGTCCTCAGCCGCGTGAAGCCGGACGCGGTCTTTTCCGGGTTCGACGACGGAGGAGATCCGGAAGACTCACGACTCATGCGGGTCGTCATCCGGGGCATTCCGATCGTCAACACCTACGTGCCCCAGGGTTACGAGATCGACTCGCCGAAGTATGCCCATAAGTTGAAATGGTTCGAGCGGCTCCGCCGCTATTTTGCCAAGCACCTTTCGCCGGAAAAGCCGGCCGTCTGGTGCGGGGACATGAACGTGGCGCCGAGACCGATCGACGTGCACAGCCCGGAAAAACATCTCAAGCATGTGTGCTATCACGAGGACGCGCGGAAGGCGTATGAGAGGACGGTGAAGTGGGGATGGCAGGACGTCTTCGTCAAGCTCTATCCGGACCGCCGGCAGTACACGTTTTGGGATATCGCGCGCCGAGTTCGCTGGAAGCAAACAAGGGTTGGCGCATTGACCATATCCTGGCCACGGCACCGCTCGCCGCGAAGTGCGAGAAAGCGGATGTGGACATCGAGCCGCGGCGAGCGAAAGACCCTTCGGATCACACATTTCTGTGGGCAGAGTTTTCCGTCTAGCCTGTTGTCACTTCTCAAGCTGCGTCTCCCTGAGGAGCCGAGAGCCCGCAGCGTGCCCGACGAGGTGAGACGGAGAAAAAGAAGTGGACATCGGGCTCAGGGGAGCGAAGGACTCCTCGGATCACACCGTCATCTCAGCGGAGGAGTTCGGTCTTTCCAGAAGCGCGATGTCCATGCAGGGAGGACGTATTCGGCAGGGCCGGTCGTTTCTCCAAGTTCCGTCTGCGGCCCCGCTGCCATGAAGTCAAGCGGCGTTCAGGGCCGGCTGCTTGACCGTGCGCTGGCTCAACAGTCGGTTGTACGCGATCAGCGGGTCGGTGATCGCCCCGCAGTTGATGCACCGCCAGATGTACGTTTCGGGTGAGAAGTCCGGACGCCATTCCTCCACCATCAGCCCCTTGCAACGCTCGCAGGTCATGGCAGCCTCCTCCTTGGGTTGTGCCCAGGTCCCCTCGGGGCCTGTCCTCACGGCAGGAAGGCTAACATCGCAAGATTAGAGCGATGTTAAGGGCAGGTTAAAAGTGTCTAATCTGAATGTCGATGAAGCGGGCACCAGATGAGAGCGAAAAGATCCCGAGCTTTCAAGAGGATGGAGGCTCGTCGACGAGCAGGGTCCCGGTCATGCCCTTGTGCCCGCTGACCCGGCAATGAAACAGATAGGCGCCTGGAGGCGCCCAGAGTGTAAGTTCAAGGGACCGGCCGGGCAGGATCCTGATTCCGCCCTGACGAGGAACAGCGTCCAGTGACGGATCCGCAGTCAGGCGAACCCGCGGATCGGACAAAAGGGGACTGGCGAACTCGTGCGGCTCGCGGCCTTCGTTCACGATCGTCAGGCGAAGTGGTCTGCCCGCGATCGCGCGCACTTCCACCGGGTCGAAGCGAAAATCCTGTGCGGCGATCCTGACGGTCTGCGCGTCGGGGTCGCAGGCACTGACCAGGATCGCCATTCCCGCAAGCCAGCCGAGACGTCTCACGTCGCGATTCATGGCGGTTCCAGACGGCGAGAGTAAGTTTTTTACACTCGGGGCGCGGCGCGTGCAACCGCCGGTTCCGACGGCGTGGGTACCGGGAGTCGACGGATGTCGTGGCGGATGGGCGGTCGCGGTCGTGTTGGGAAGAACCGTGTCGCATCCCAATCAGCCTGCTTGACACACCATGTACAGGCAGGTGCACAAGAAGTTCGCGGAAGAGAGAGGGCCCTCTTCGCGGAAGAGATCGCCTCAAGTTTCATGGAAGTTCGCCGATAAAGAAAGCGCCGCATGGCCAAAACCGTCTTGTGTCCGTTGTACAGGGGCCCAAGTCGCCTCTCATAGCTTTCGCGATTCGTTGGGGACACGTGTCTCATGACTGAGGGCAACGATTCGACGATCGTCGTGATTAACGACGATCAAGCCCAACTGCATCTGACGGCAGCCTTGCTCGAACGGGCGGGATATCGAGTGGTTCGGTTCAGCGCTCCGGAAGAGGCACTGGATGCACTGGCACAAATCAGTCCCGTTCACTTGATCGTGACTGACCTTCATATGCCGCAGCTCGATGGATGGCGGTTGTGCCGCCTGTTACGCTCGCCGATCTATGCCAGACTGAATCGGGTTCCCATCCTCGTTCTGTCCGCGACCTTCTCTGGGGCGGACGCAGAAGAGATCACACTTGATCTAGGGGCCAACGGCTTCCTGCCTATTCCCTATGACGCGACGACGTTTCTCGGCTGCGTTCGCAAGCTGCTGAGCGGGCAAGCCCCCTCCGCAAGGGTTCGGGTCTTGATCGTCAGCGGAGACCCTGTCGAAACCGCGAACATGGCTCGTGCGGTGGAGGCAGCCGGCTGGTCAGCGTCCGTGGCGTCTTCCGTCCAGGACGCCGCACAGTTGCTGAGGGAGCGGTCGTTCGATACCGCGATTCTGGACTATGATCTTCGGGAACTTGGGGACGATGGGTTGTTACGCCACATCAAAGGACCGGGATCCGGGACCGTCGTGATTTGCCTAGCCCGCGACATCGCCGGTTCATGGGCCCTGACGCGCATGAAACAAGGGGCTGACGGGTACCTCCACAAGCCATGCGAGGGCGAGCATCTTGTAGCGTTGTGCGAAAAAGCGCGCCGCGAGCGGGCGTTGCTGCGCGTGGAGGAACTGCTGGAACTGCGGACGCAACAATTGCGGCAGGCCGATGCTCAGCTCCTGCACGTGCTGGAGAGTCTGCCGGATATGGTGCTGGTCCACGATGAGCAGGGCGTCATCCTTCACGTGAACGAGACCGTGGCACGCCAGCTCGGGTGGCCGGCCCAGGCATTGTGCGGTCGCTCGATGGAGACGATCGAAGATTGTGAAGGACGTGGGCAAGTCTCGGGTGGGACGGAGGATCAGCCGGTCGAGACGGTTTATGTCACGAGCCGTGGCGAACGCCTTCCTGTCGAAGTGCGTGAGCGACCGATCGTCTTCGAAGGGCGATCGGCCGTGCTCACCGTCGCGCGAGATGTGTCCCAGCGGAAACAAGCCGAGGCTGAGCGAGCCACGTTAGAGGAGCAACTGCGCCACACGCAAAAGATGGAGGCGATCGGAGAATTGGCCGGTGGGATCGCCCACGATGTCAACAATCTTTTGATGGTGATCGGCGGTCACGCCGAGCTGCTCAAAGGGCGCGTGCCGCAGGACGAGCCGGTGATGCGTTCGGTCTCGGCGATCCAGGCGGCGGTCGAGCGGGGCAAACAGTTGACCGAACAGCTTCTCGGCTTCGCGCGGCGGGGCCAGCATCAGCGGGTTCCTGTCGACATCCATCGGGTGATTCAAGACATCACGTTCGTTCTGGCCGAAACGATCGACCGACGCATCCGTATCGAGACGAACTTCGAGGCATCCCAGTTTCAGGTGCTGGGAGATCCCAGTCAACTTGAACAGGTCGTCCTGAACCTCGCCCTGAATGCCCGCGATGCGATGCTGGAAGGCGGCCGCTTGGAGTTTCGCACCCACATCGTCACGGTCGAAGCTCATACGAGCAGACCGGCCGAGTTGAGCCCAGGCCGGTACCTCGTGCTCAGAGTGTCGGACACGGGCATTGGCATTCGACCGGAAATCCGCTCGCGCATCTTCGAGCCGTTCTTTACCACGAAAGAACGGAGCAAGAGCTCAGGGATGGGATTGGCGATGGTCTATGGCATTGTGAAGAACCATGGCGGAGCGATCGAAGTCGAGAGCGTGGTGGGTCAGGGCACGACGATGTGCGTCTGGCTGCCGGTAGCCGATGAGACGGGATCGACCGCAACACTTCAGCCGGAGCCTCCGATGGCGGAGCGGTCGCCGTGCATTCTCGTAGTCGATGACGAACCCATGGTCCGAGAGGTCGCGGCCGAGCTGTTGCGCCAGCTAGGCTATGTTGTCGAGGTCGCCGTGGATGGCCAAGAGGCGGTAGATCGGTATCGCGGACGCCCCGGAACCTTCGATGTGGTCCTGTTGGATCTCGTCATGCCGAGGCTCAGCGGCCTGGATTGTTTTCGGGCCTTGCAAGCCATTGATCCACAAGTCCGCGTCCTGGTGTGCACGGGGTACGAAAGAGACCGTGTAGCACAGTCGCTCTTGGACATGGGGGCGAAAGGGCTCATTCGGAAACCCTATACCCTCGCGGAGCTGGGCCGTGCCGTGCGCGAGGTCTTGGGTCATATCCCTCCGTAACGATCACTCATCTGCCAGCTTCCCGAAGCTGCGCTCCCCGTGGGCCAGGTCCCGAAACCTGGAGATTGGTTGACAGAGCGGGGACGATGCACTACAGAGAGACGAGACCACTCGTCCACGCACTCGTTGACAGGCTGGACAAGAGCCGCGTCTCGAAGCTCCTCCTCGAGGTCGACGTCCCTGAACGAGGCCTATTGCGTGTTCTGTCTTTGAAGGGGGAGGGATCCGGTTTGCGTGTCGGTTGCCGATGAGGGTGAGCCTAAGATAAGCAGGCTCGCGATTGTGGGCAGATGATGCGGCCATTACGGTGTCCCCTCTGTGGACACGATGGCGTGCTCCGGTCACGCTGTCGGTCGGTGCGGGAATACCTGGCCGGCCTGCTCTTCGTCTCCCCGTTCCGCTGTCAGTTCTGCAGCCATCGGTTTTTGGCGTCCCGCTTCAGGCGGCAGTACCCCAGGCATCTGATCGACCGTCGGGAGCATTGGCGCATTCCGGTCCGCCTATTCCTCTCGTTTTCGGGAGGTCGGGTGCGCGGCGAAGGCACGGTCATGGATATCTCCATGGGCGGCTGTATCATCAAGAGCGACACGCAAGTCCATGTGGATGATATTTTCTATTTGCAGATCGCGATCGATGAGCAAGAACCGCCCCTCGAACTCGCCGCGATGGTCCGATCGGTGAGCCCGCGGGGGATCGCCTTCAAGTTTCTTCGCAAGGCCCAGGAAGACAGACGGCTGCTGGCCTTCGTCCAGGCGAGAAGCGCGGGGCAGGCCCTGCGGCCGCACGGGTGAAAAGGGAGAAGACGGCGCAGAATCCCCGTGCGGGACGATCGCTTGCGCGCCATTGCAACAGGGCCGGGTGTGGATCGATGAAGGGCTTGATCCTAGGGCGATCGTGCCTATCTCACACACGTACGCACGATCGGATTGAGAGGAGGCGTGGCTTATGACCAGGCGTCGTCGATGGACGCCAGTGCTCTTACTGGCCGGTGTTCTCCTGATCCAGCCAGGCTGCGGGTACAACGAGCTGCAAGGACTCGATGAGGAGACCAATGCCGCCTGGAGCGAGGTACTGAATCAATATCAACGCCGAGCCGACCTGATCCCGAACCTGGTCGAAGTGGTGAAAGGCTACGCGGCCCATGAACGCGAGACCCTGGAGAGCGTCATTCAGGCGCGGGCGCAGGTTGCCGGCCTCAAGCTCACCCCAGAGGCGATCAAGGACCCGGCGGCGTTCGAGAAATTCCAGACCGCGCAGCAGGAACTCTCCTCCGCCCTGACGCGCCTGATGGTCGTGGTGGAGAAGTATCCGGACCTGAAGGCCAACGAGAACTTTCGCGATCTCCAAAGCCAGCTTGAGGGCACCGAGAACCGCATCGCCGTCGCGCGTAAGCGGTACATCGATAAGGTGGCCGAGTACAACAAGGCGGTGCGCTTTTTCCCGACCAATCTGACCGCCAAGTACCTCCTGCACCTCGACGTCAAGCCCAACTTCACCGTGGCGGACGAAAAGGCCGTCGCGAAGCCTCCCGAGGTCAAATTTTAGGTTCAGGTTGAGGCTGAGGGAAAGGCAGAGGACGAGTCCCGGAGAGATCATCAGAACCTCTGCCTTGTGCTTGACCTTAGCCTTAACCTGCCTCTTTGCCTCACCTTCCTTCGGCCTCGAGGTCCCGCCGCTCACCGGTCGTATCGTGGACCGCGCAGGTCTCCTGCCGCCGGATGTCGCCTCTACGCTGTCGGCTGAGCTGGAGGCCCACGAAGCCAAGACTGGCAATCAGGTCGCGTTGCTCACGCTCCCGTCGCTCGAAGGCGAGCCGCTCGAAGACTTTTCTCACCGGGTGGCGACAACCTGGAAGCTTGGCTGGAAAGGAACGGACAACGGCGTGCTGCTGCTCGTGGTCATGCGCGAGCGCAAGGTCCGAATCGAAGTCGGCTATGGATTGGAAGGCGTGCTCACGGACGCACGCGCCTCGCGCATCATCCGCAATGAAATTATCCCGCGGTTCCGGGCCGGCGCCTTCCCGGATGGGATCACGGCGGGGCTCAGGGCGATTATAGGCACACTCGAAGGCACCTATACCGCTCCGGCTCGCCCGCCTGCTCCGCAGGCCCCAGCCGCTTCCTCGGCGCTGCTTACGCTGGCGCTCGCCGTCCTGGTGGGGACCGCCATCGGGCTGCTGCTCAGCACCCGGCGTCACAGCGCGCGGGGACTGCTGGGGAGCGTGTTCTCGTTCTCCATCGCCCAGTCGACAGGTCTCCTGCTCGGCGTGCTCGCCGCGCTGGCGACGTTTGGGTTGATTCTCTGGCTCGTCACCCTTCCGCCCAGCCGGCACCGCCGGGCGCGCAGCGGGTTCGACTTCGACTGGGGGCCTCCGGTCGCCTTTGGCGGCGATGCGATCGGGTCCGCCGGCGATATCGGGTTCAGCGGAGGAGGCGGCGATTTCGGTGGCGGGGGCGCGTCGGGAGACTGGTAAAATGATTCGATTCTCGGACGAAGATCTGGACAAGATTCGGAATGCCGTGCGGGCGGCGGAACGCAAAACGCGCGGCGAGATCGTGCCGATGATCGTACCCGCCTCGGCGCGCTATCGCGACGCCGGCTATCGGGTCGGGTTGGCCGCCGGGTTGCTGGTCCTGACCACGCTCATCACGATCGACAGCGAATGGACGCCGTGGGGGTGGCACGCGGCCAATGCAGGCTGGCTGTTGCTCGCGGTCGTGGGCGCGTACGCGCTGGGCCAATGGGCGGGGACCTTCCCCGTCGCCATCCGGCTCTTCACGCCAGCCGAACGGATGGCGATGAAAGTCCGCCTCCGCGCCGAACAGGCTTTTTATCAACACGGACTTCACAAAACCAGGGACCGCACCGGCATTCTGATTCTCGTGTCGTTGCTTGAACATCGCGTGCATGTGCTGGCGGACAAGGGGATCAACGAACGGGTGCCACCTGGCACCTGGGATCAGATCGTGGCGGGCATCATCGAGGGCATTCGTGCAGGCCGCCCGACGAAGGCGCTTTGTGAGGCGATCGCCCGCTGCGGCGATGTGCTGGCGCGGTACTGTCCGGCCAGCCCCGGCGACAATCCCGATGAATTATCCAACGAGCTGATTCAAGAGCCCTGAGCAACGCACGTTCGGAGAACCGCTTATGCCACACGAAGCACGCCTGCGCGACCGATCCGTCATCGTCGCGGGAGCGGGCCTGGCGGGCCTGGCGGTCGCCGTCGCCTTGCACCGCGATGGCGCGCGGGTCACGGTCCTGGAAGCGCGGGACCGCGTCGGCGGCCGCGTGTGGACGCTGCGCAACGGCTTTCTCGAAGGACAGCATGCCGAAGCCGGCGGAGATTTGATCGAAGCCGATCAGCGAGCCATCCAGGAAATCGTGGCTCAGACCGGGCTCTCGTTGACGCCGATCCTCCGGGGAGGGTTCGGCTTCGTTCGGGGAAGTCCCGGACGCCGTCGTCCGACAGTGGTCGCCTCTCTCCCCGATCTCTGGGCCAAAATCGCCGCGCCTTGCGAACCGTTGGTCAGGGCGTATCGTCTGACCGAGCAGCGATGGGACAGTCCGATCGCGCGGATGCTGGCCCGCCTGTCCGTATCAGACTGGCTCGATCACATCCGGGCCGATCGGGAGACTCGCGCGCTCATCCGGGGCCTGCGGGGGCTCTTCCTCGCCGATCCGGAGGAACTCTCGTTGCTCGCGCTGGTGGATCAGCTCGCGTCCGACATGCCTGGCGGCGGGCGATTCTACCGGATCAAGGGCGGCAACGATCAATTGGCGACGCGCCTCGCTGCGCGGTTCGGCGAGCAGATCTGCCTGCGGACGACACTGCTGGCGGCCACGCAGACCAGGAATTGGGTGCGGGTCACCGCCCGCGCCGCTGACGGCGGGCAGATGCAGCTCACCGCCGACTATCTGATCCTCGCCCTGCCCGCCACGGCAGTGCGGCGCATCGCCTTCAGGCCGCCGCTGCCACCGCTTCAACGCAAGGCCTTTGCGGATCTGCGATACGGGCAGGTGACGAAAACGTTGCTGCAGTTCGAGCGCCCGTTTTGGCGCCGGCGCGGGCGGCCGCGGGCGTTTGGGACGGATCTGCCGATCGGCACGGTCTGGGACGGCAACGAAGAGCAACGCGGCCGAGCAGGCATTCTGACGCTGCTGGCGGGCGGCTCGGCCAGTCCAGAGACCCTCAAGCTCGTCGACGAGAAGGGGACGGAGGGTCTCGTAGAGGCCTTGGCCTGGCTCGGCGCGAAAAAGACGGCGCTGCTGACATCTCGACTGGTCTGCTGGGAGGAAGATCCGTGGGCGCAGGGAGGGTATGCCTACTTCGATCCCGGATACGACCCGGAATTACGGGCGTGGCTGGCGAAACCCCATGGCCGGATCGTGTTCGCCGGCGAGCACACCAGCCTGCGCTGGCAGGGCTACATGAACGGTGCCGTCGAAAGCGGCTGGCGGGCCGCCGAAGAAGTGAGGGCGCTGGCTCGGCCGTCCGGACGCAGAAGGAGATCGAGCGCATGAAAGACAATTCATCAATCGGTGCATTCAACAGAACCCGCGCCGGCCCCGCTTCAGTCAGGACAGATCGGCAGGGAAGCCGCGCCTTTATTGGCCTTGGCGCGCGCCGCAAGGAAGGTATCCGCTTCATCGGCGCGGTTGGTTTCGCGCAGGAGCGCGGCATATTCATGGACGATCACGAGGGTATCGGGGTGGGTCGGTCCCAGCGCCTTGTCGTCGATGGCCAGCGCCCGCCGGTAAAACGATTCCGCTTCGCCGTACTCGCCGAGACGGAGGTTCAGTTTCGCCAGCTTGTGCAGGACCACGGCCGTCTGCGGATGGCCCTGTCCCTGGGTCTGCTCAGTGACGGTCAGCACGCGTCGGAGGAGCGGCTCAATCTCGCTGTGTTTCCCCTGCGCGTCGTGGAGATCGATGAGATCGGTCAGGGTGGTCAGGAGTCGCGGGTCGTCGGGCTTAAAGCGTTCGGCCGCCTTCAGCGCGGCCGCCAGACGGGATTCGGCCTCGGCATATCGGCCGGCCTGTCGAGCTTCCAGCCCTTTCGCATGGTCCCGTTCCCAGTTCGAAGCGGGATCGGAGGAACCTGGGCATCCGGTGACTAGCGGGGCACAGGCGACCACGCCGTACAGTGTGGATCGGAGCCGGGATCGTCGAATTGCTGACCTGAGCATTCCGCCGGCGCCTACGTGAGGAGTCGTGGAACGGAGATTCAACCTTGGTACATGTCGGGATACAACTCGTTCATGCAGGTCGTGCATGACTCCGTGGCTGAACTCGGCGCCTGAATGGTCGTGAATGTAATCTTCCAACCGTTGCCAGGCGCCCTGGTCGTTGCGAATGCGCTTGCACTTGACGCAGATGGGAATGAGTCCGTGGAGGATCTTCATCTGCCGCAGCGCTCGCTGCAGGTCTTCGTTGGTCCTGAGCAGTTCACGCTCACGGGCCTTCCGACACTCCCGCTCTTCTTTCAGGGCCAAGGCCGACGACACACGAGCCGCTAGTTCCACGGGGTTGACCGGCTTACGGATGTAGTCCATCGCGCCGGCCTGGAAAGCGGCCCGCAGGTCCGCCGGTTCGGTTTTGACGGTGATGACGATGATCAGGACGTCCTGCAAATGGTCGCGCTGCCTGATCCACCTGCAGGCTTCCAATCCGTCCACCTCCGGCATGATGAGGTCCATCAGCACGAGGTCGACGGGCGTCCTCTCGGGACTTCGCTCATCGGGTCCGAGCAGGCGAAAGGCCGCCATCGCGGAGTCGGCGCGTGGACTTCCCGGTAGCCCTCTTTCGCGAGAAGGGCGCGCAACAACTCCCGTTCATCCGGCGAGTCATCGACGATAAGAATGCTCATGAGGGAAGTTCCTCTCAGGCGGCCGCACAGAGGTCCGACGGTCACCCCATTGTACCGTCTACCGATGCGCCGCCCAAGAAGAAGTTGTGATCGCACCCGTGGCGCGCCGATGGCGGATCGTGAACTGCCGTGGACTGCCTGCGGAGGTTCCGCTACAATCCGCGTTGATGTCTGAACCCACCACGGTTGCCGCCGCCGCGAGCGTACAGGACGAGAACCATTCGGTCATACAGGCCGCGGGGCTGATCGGCGCCGCAACGTTCTCCAGCCGCGTCCTGGGTTTCATCCGGGACATGGTGCTCGCACGACTGTTCGGCGCCACGCCGGCCGCCGACGCGTTCTTCGTCGCCTACCGTATTCCCAACATGCTCCGCGAGCTGTTCGCTGAAGGGTCGATGTCGTCGGCGTTCATTCCGGTCTTCACGGAATATCATACGCTGCGCGCCAAACAGGACGCCTGGGAGCTCGCCAGCGCCGTGTTTACCACCCTGCTGACGGTCATTACGCTGATCATGCTGCTCGGGATCGCCGCGGCGCCCGGGATCGTCTGGCTGATAGCCCCCGGGTTCCACGACGATCCAGCCAAGCTCTCGACGACCGCGTTGCTGACCCGCATTATGTTTCCGTACCTCTTGTTCATCAGCCTGGCGGCGTTGGCGATGGGCATTCTGAATTCTATGCGGGCCTTTGCCGCGCCGGCGCTTTCGCCGGTGTTCTTCAACCTGGTCATCATCGCGTGTGCGTTGTGGCTCTCGCCGACGCTGCCTGAGCCCATCATCGGCGTAGCGATCGGCGTCGTGGCCGGAGGGGCGGCACAGTTCGCCATGCAACTGCCGGGACTCAAGCGCCGCGGTATGCTGTTCGGCTTCCGCTTTCAGCCGGGTCATTCCGGCGTCCGGCGGATCGGCCGACTGATGGTGCCCTCGTTGCTCGGCCTCTCCGTCACGCAGGTTAACATTACCGTCAGCACGATCCTCGCATCGTTTTTCGAGGGCGGGCCGACCTACTTGTTCTACGGCATGCGTTTGATCCAGTTTCCCCTCGGCATCTTCGGTGTCGCGCTCGCGACCGCCATTCTGCCGACGCTCTCGGCGCAGGCTGCGCGGGGCGCGCTGGATGAACTCAGAGTCACCTTGGGATTCGGCTTGCGGATGATCCTGTTCATTATCCTGCCGGCGATGCTGGGCTTGATCCTGCTGCGCACGCCGATCGTCCACCTCTTCTTCGAGCACGGGTCCTTCACCGCCGCCGACACGGCCGCCACGGCGACAGCGGTGCTCTGCTACGCGGTGGGGCTGTGGGCCTTCGCGGGTGTGCGCATCATCGTCTCCGCGTTCTACTCGCTCCAGGACACGAAGACGCCGGCGGTCACCGCGGCTGCGGCCGTGGTCGCCAATGTGGTCCTGTCCCTGGTATTCATGGGACCGTTGCGACATGCCGGCCTTGCGCTGGCGACGGCCATGGCTGCGATGCTGAACGGCGGCGTCCTGGTGGCGATCTTGAATCGGCGGCTCGGCGGCGTGGATTGGACGGCACTCGGCAAGTCGTCGATACGCATGGCGGTTGCGGTCGTGCCGCTTGTCCTCGCCTGTGTCTGGGTCGCCGGGGCGCAGGTATGGACGCGCGAGGGCGAATGGGTCGCCAAGACGGTGATGCTGACGGTCGGCATCGGCTTGAGCGTGACCGGCTATCTTGGGGCGCACGCGCTGATGCGCTCCGAGGAATTGGACGTGTTGTGGGGGATCGTCAAACGGAGACTGGGCAAGGGGCGAGGGGCATGAGGCGAGAGGCTAGGGGTATGATTCGGGGAAGAGGCATGAGGACAAGTGGCAAGAGGCACCCAGCGGGTATGGACAGGGCAGATCTTCTTGACAGAGGGCGACCCCTTGCCGCGCGCCCCTCGCCCCGAGCCTGTGCAGTCTTTCGGACCGCCTGGGGCTGGGTCGGGCTTTCCGCGTCGGCGCGAGGAATACGGACTATCGTCTTGCCGAGGGCGTCGCGACGCGAAGTCGAGCGGGCGCTCAGAGAAGAGGCGCTGTCCTATAACGGAATCCCCTCAGCTCTTGTCCCTCGCCCCTCGCCTGAAAGCGAACCGGTCTTACACGCCGCGCAGTTGCAGATCACGGCCTTTTTGGCCGGGCAACGTCGCGGTATCGATGTTCCGGTCGACCTCTCCGGCGGGTCGGCTTTTCAACGGCGGGTCTGGCGGGCCATCCGGCGCATCCCGTACGGGCGCGTACGGTCGTACAAGTGGGTCGCCTCGCGGGTCGGCGGCGCGCGATACGCGCGGGCTGTCGGCCTGGCGCTCGGCGCCAACCCTGTCCCGCTCGTCATCCCCTGTCATCGGGTCGTGACCTCCGGCGGATCGCTCGGCGGCTTCACCGGCGGGCTGCGTCTGAAACGGCGGCTGCTGGCTTTGGAGGGAACGCTGGCGCTCTTAGCGCCAGCAGGCAAGAAGCGCGAGGCACGAGGCAAGAGGATGGGGATGTTTCGGTGAGCTTATGCGAGCGGTGATTCAGCGTGTCACGCGAGCCTCCGTCGAAGTGGACGGCGCGATCGTCGGTAAGATCGGGCCGGGTCTGCTGGTGCTGCTCGGCGTCGCGCGTGAGGACGGCGACTCGGACGCGCGCTATATCGCGGACAAGATCCTGGGTCTGCGGATCTTCCCCGACGACGCGGGCAGGATGAACCGGTCGTTGGCGGACTGCGGCGGGTCGGTGCTGTTGGTGTCCCAGTTTACATTATTGGGAGACACGGCGAAGGGCCGACGGCCGGGGTTCGACCGGGCGGCTCCTCCCGAGCTGGCTCGGGCGCTCTATGAAAAGGTCGCCACCGACCTCCGCACGCAAGGCGTGCCGGTAGAGACCGGCCTGTTCGGCGCGCACATGGCGGTCGAACTGGTCAACGACGGGCCTGTGACGTTTGTCCTCGACAGCCGGAGGGATGGGTGACTCGGGCGACGCTCGAGTTCCCAACGCAGAGCGCCGATACGGACCGGAGGAGGCGGCGAGCCGTCTTGTCAGACAGCCCTCTGATATACTACAAATAAATAGGCAATCAGGTTTCTACACAGGAGGTGGAGATGGGGAATCCGGTCCCTCATAATCACCCACTGCGCCGGCTCTTCGGGGCCCTGACCGAGAAAAGTTTTACCGAGAAATTGGGTTGGCCCGACCTCAACGTGACCCAATACGTCTCCAACCTGCTCGTCGACTTCACGCATACCGACCAGCTCTACAAAGTACGCAACCGGCACGGCAAGCCGATTGATACCGTGGTCCAGTTGCTGTTCGAGTCCGAAGTGCTCCTTGATGCCCAATCGCTCGACCGCGAGCGGGAAGTGCATCGCCACATCGGCGATTTCACGCTGTTCATGGCCGGTTTGTTCCCGGAATACCTCCGGCGGCTCAAGTCGGCCGGCATGATCTATCATCCCGACTTCCTGGTCGACTACGTCAAGACCGGCAAACGATCTTATGGGATCGTCGCGCAGTTCGGCGACGTCGGGTCGGAGAGTGATCCGCCGCTGTTCCGTAAGCTCTCCGACAACTTCGAGCTGTGCGTGACCGGCCTCGGCTTTGTCCGCTCCGATCTGGACCGCATGCAAGATCCGACCTTCCGCCGGGCCAAAGACCTCTTACTGAATTGACTCGTTCCCGCCCGATCATCCTCGTCCATGGCGGGGCCGGCCTCCGAGGGATGAACGAGGCCCAGGCCTCCTGCCTCGCCGAGGCCCTCCGTGCCGGCTACGCGTTGTTGGATGCTGGAATGTCTTCCCTCGACGCGGTCGAAGCAGCGATCCGCGTGTTGGAAGCGTCCGGTCTCTTTAACGCCGGTGTCGGCTCGCGGGTTCAGCTCGACGGGGTCAAGCGGATGGATGCCTCGATCATGGAGGGCCGAACCCTGGGCGCCGGCGCGGTGGGATCCATCGAACGGATCGTCCATCCCATTACGGCCGCTCGGCTGGTGATGGATGAAACCTCCCATGTGCTGCTCGTCGGCCGACCGGCGACGCGCTTCGCGCAGCATTTCAACTTGGAACGGCAAGCGGCGACCCGATCTGCGCCGCGCGGCGCACGTCGGCGCGGCCCGGCCGCGGTGTTCGCCGCCAAGACGCTTCGCCTCTACCGGGCCATGGCGAAGGCCGGTTTGGCGACACGTGAGCGACTCGGGCGGGAAACCGTGGGCGCCGTCGCCCTGGATCGAGTGGGGACTGTCGCGGCCGGCGCCTCCACCGGGGGCATCGATTGCATGTTGCCAGGCCGTGTCGGCGACACCCCGTTGATCGGCTGCGGCATCTATGCGGATGACCGGGCCGGCGCCGTCTCGATGACGGGCCTGGGCGAGAGCATCATCCGGATCACCGTGGCCAAAGAAATCACGGATCGATTGGCGAACGGACTCGGCCCAAGCGCCGCGGCGCGAACCGTGCTCACCAAGCTCGTAAAGCGGATACGCGGCGCGGCTGGCGCCCTGGTTCTGTCCCCGGACGGCCGTTTCGCGATCATGCACACCACCCCGCGCATGGCCGCCGGATACTGGGATGGAACCGGCAAGCCGGTGGTGAGGGACCGGTTCAAGTGCTGAGTGTTGAGTTCTGAGTGATGAGTGTAGAATAAAAAGAATGCAATATGAGGCACGTACTCTTCCACCTCGCCTTCCCTGTTCACGATCTCGATGCGACAAAGCGATTTTATGTAGACGGATTGGGCTGCGAGCTGGGGCGGGAATCCGAGAACGCGGTGACGCTGGGCTTGGCGGGCATCAACTCGTGGCCCATCTGGTCAAAGAGTCAGAGGCCAGCCAAAAGGGAATTTATCCCCGCCACTTCGGGCTGGTGTTTACGAACGAGAAGGACTGGCAGGCGCTGGCCGATCGAGCGAAGGCCAAAGGCCTGAAGTTCTACCAGCAACCGAGAGTGCGCTACCCCGGCACCAGGATCGAGCACCGGACGTTCTTCCTTGAAGACCCTTCCGGCAATCTCCTCGAGTTCAAGCACTACACGCACGAATCGGCGATCTTCGGCGAAAAGGAATTCACCAAGATCGGCGATACAGAGTAGAGGTGTGAAACGGGCGGGATAGCGCGACTGGCTGGACCACCTTTTCCACCGGTCTCGCCTACTTAGTACTCCATCCTCAATCCCCCCATCACCAGCAGCGGCGCGCCGAGGGTTTTGATCGGACCGGTCTGCGTGGCGATGTACTGCCGGTCCGTCAGGTTCTCGCCGTTCAGGAAGAGCGTCATGCCCGTCATGATCTGTTTCCGGAGCGAGGCGTCCAGGACGACGAAGTCGGCGACCGGCTGGGTGTTGAGGTCGTCCGCGAACTGGCGGGAAAGATACCGGCCCAGCAGCGTCATCTGGATACGGTCCGGGTGCCCCAGCGTGAGACCCATCACCACCTGATGCCGCGACACGTTCGGCACCCGCTTGCCGATGCGCGAGGGATTGCCGGGAAAATCTTTGATCGCGGAGTCGGCGTAGGCGTAGCCGAGGTTGAGGCTGACTCCGTCCAAGAGCCGGAAGACCACATCGAGCTCACCGCCGTAGGTTCTCGTCCGCCCCACGTTCTGTCGTTGCGCGGCCGACGGACTCTGCGTGACGAAGATGATCTGGTCCTTCACCTCGTCGTAGTGGCCTGAAATCCGCCACGACAGCCTACGATTGCGGAGGAAGTCGCCTTCCAGCTTGGCTTCGCCGCCGGTCAGCCGCTCCGGCGTCAAATTCTCATTGGGCAGAAAATTGAACCCGCCGAAGCCGAAGCCGCGGTAGAGCTCGTTCAGCGTCGGCGCCCGAAACGCCTGATAGACTGCCGCGCCGGCGCGCAGGCGATCCGTCAGTCGGTAGTGAACCGCCAGCTTGGGGTTGAGCACGTGCTCCACGTTGTCGCGCGGGATCGTCACGGCGCCCTGGGTCGACTCGATCCGCGCGTCGAAATTCTTCCACCAATCGGACCGGAAACTGGGAATGACGGTCAGCCGGTCGGTGAGATCGGCGATCCATTCGCCGAACACCCCCCAGCCGACTTGCCGGCCTTTGGCGAGGGCCCGACCCGCCGGGCCGGTCGCGGTGAACACCTGATCCTCCGACTGCGCGATGATCGCGCGCCCGTCGCTTCCGAGCACGAGCCGGTGCCGCGGCGTGATTGGGGCCGTCCATTGCGCCGATCCGCCGAAGTCGTTGCTGGGGATGGTTTGGATGCGGTCCCGCACTTCGCCCAGCCTGACCGTCGGCGCCGGCGTGATCTGGGACGAAAGGTTGCGGAACGTCTGCCACTGGGCAAAGAGCTTCGCCTCCCAGCGATCGCCGCGCGACGTGCCGCCGTCCAGCCCGACCGCGGCGCTGCCGATCGTCCGCGTGGCGAGGCTGAGCGGCGTGCCGAACGAGCGGTCTTCGCGGAACAGCGACCCGGAGAGGGTCAGCGTCGTCCGGGAATCGAGGGCGGTCGAAACCGATCCGGTGAAGTGCTCGTGCCGCGAGTCGTTCGACTGATCGATCGGGCCTCGCTGATAGGCCGGCGTGGGGATGAAGCCGTTGGTGTGGAACCAGCGGTAGTTCAACGAGAGCGAGGCGCGCTGCGTTCCGTAGCGGGCCGAGACCGCTTGTTGATACGAACTCAGATTGCCGGCTTGGCTCTCCGTCCGGAAATCCGGTCCCATCGTCGCCGGTCGGGTGAGCAGATGGACGACGCCCCCCATCGCCCAGGTGCCGTACAGGTTCGATCCGCCGCCCGGCACGACCTCGACGCGCTCCAGATTGTTCGGGACGAGCCCCCAATTGATCCAGCCGCCGAAGCCGTCGTTGAGCGGCACTCCGTCCAGCAGCACCAGTGCGCGCCGGCTTCCCAACCCTCGCAGCGTGATCGCTTGGGCGGTCGGGTGGTTGTAGCGGCTGCTTAGGTTGCTGGATTGAACGCCCGGCACGTATCGGAGCAGATCGTCGACCTGATGGCCGTCGGGGAACGGCGAACGCTCGATCTGTTCGCGGGTGATGACCGAAGCGGCGGCCGGAATCCGTTCCACGGGTTCCTGAGTGCGGGTCGCGGAGACGATGACCTCCTCTGTGATGACCGCGGCGGCTGTGCGACCGTTCGCTGCCGGCTCATCGGCCTGCGCGCCCCGTTCTCCCGCCGGCGGACCCCAAGAAAGCCAGACCACTATGAGCAGGCCGACCCGCCTCACGATTCGCGCGTGGCCACGAAGTCGGGCGTCGTCATTGCGTCGATAGTTTCAGGCCGACGATACCGACCACGATCGCGGCGATGCAGGCGATCCTCGCCGGATCGCGGGATTCGCCGAGCAGGATCATGCCCAGCGTGGCCGTCCCGGCGGCGCCGATCCCGGTCCAGACCGCGTAACCGGTTCCGACCGGGATGGTCTTGAGGGTCTCGGACAGGAAGGCGAAGCTCGCGATCATGGCGCTGACGGTTCCGACACTCGGCCATAGACGTGTGAAGCCCTCAGTGTACTTCAATCCGATCGCCCAGACGATTTCGAACGCCCCCGCGATGAACAGATAGGTCCACGACATGGGTGAGGCCCTTTCTTCGCGCACCAATGACACGTGACGGGTCAACCGGCCGCCGGTGCAGCGGCTCCGCCGTTGATCTTCTGCATCCACCGAAGGATCCGTTGTTGGCGTCTGGCGACCTGGGCGGTGACCTTGAGCGGATCGTACCGGCGCGGCGACGGGAGGATCGCCGCCAGCAACGCCGCTTCTTCCGCGGTCAGGTCCCTGGCGGATTTGCCGAAGTGATGGCGGGCCGCCGCTTCGGCGCCGTATACGCCTCGGCCCCATTCCGCCACATTGAGATACAACTCCAAGATGCGCGGCTTGGACAGATGGTGTTCCAAGGATCGCGCGATGAGCGCTTCCCGCGCCTTGCGCAGCAGCGAACGCTCCGGTGAGAGATAGAGATTCTTGGCGAGTTGCTGGGTGATCGTGCTGCCGCCGCGCCGCATTTCACCCGCTTCCAGGTTGTGAAGCGCCGCATCCTTGATGCCTTCCCAATCGAAGCCCTCGTGTGAAAAGAACGCGGCGTCTTCGGCCGCGATCACCGCCCGCTGCAGATGGGGCGAGATGCGGGAGAGCGGGACCCAGATCCACTGGGTCTTGAACGGGCGCCCCCGCTCGCGGGCCTGGACAAGCCGCGCTTCCATGAGGGCCGTCGAGGTCGGGTTCGTCTTCTCGAGCGCCGAAACATCGGGCAGCGTCACCAGCCAGGCAAAGGCGAGCACGCCCAGCGGCAGGCCGATCACCAGCACGAGGCTGATGATGATCCGGGCCAGTCTGCGCCGTCGAGTTGACTTGGGCATGCGCGCTGCGTATGACAAGGTGCGAGACGAGAGGCACGAGGCAAGGGGTGAAGAATTGACTCTCTAGCCCCTAGCCCCGCGCCTCTTGTCAGGCGAAGCCGATGAACATCCTGTCCGCCAAGTTTATCAAAAGTTGCGACCGACCCGAACAGTTTCCGCCCGAACGCCTGCCGGAAATTGCGTTCGTGGGACGATCCAACGTCGGCAAGTCGTCGCTGATCAATTCCTTACTGCACCGGCACGGGCTTGCCAAGGTCAGCCGGACACCGGGTAAAACCCGGCTGGTGAATTTCTTTCTGGTGGCGACGGACGATCCATCGCTGAAACGGCTCTACGTCGTCGATCTGCCGGGTTACGGCTATGCGAAGGTAGCCGAGTCAGTGCGGGCGCAATGGGGGCCGATGATCGAGCGGTACCTCATGGGGCGCGACGAACTGCGGGGGGTAGTGTTCCTGGTCGAGGCACGCCGGGTGACCGAGCACGACCAGGCGACAATGCGATGGCTGCGCGCGATCAACCGGCCAGCGATCGTCGTTGCGACCAAGGTCGACAAGCTGAACCGCGGCGAGCGACGGGGAAGCCGGGACCTGCTTCGTGACGCGTTGGGCCTGTGCGGGGACGCCGAGCCGATTCCGTATTCCGCCGTCACCCATGAAGGACGCGAGGCGCTGTGGAGGGCGATCAGGGCGATGCTGCTTGCCTCGCACGGGGCGTGCAGCAAATTATGAATGGTGAATTATGAATTGCCGGAGGTAAACCTTTGCCGTTCCTCGTTCAAGGCGGTCTTCCCTCTTGCCCATCGCCTCTCGCTCATAGCCCAGCGTCTAAAATTTGACTTCGATGTACGCCTTGTTCTTCAGCTCCGCGATCCATACCTGGTAGACATCCTCGCTTTTCTGCTGGAACACGAGACTCTGGATTTCCGTCTTGACCTCTTCGAACGGCCGAAACTGGCGGGGCTTCTTCTCGTCCACACGGATGATATGGAATCCCTCAGGGGTTTCGATGGCGTCCGTGATGTCGCCGACCTGCGCCGACGAGAGCGCCCGTTCGATGGGCGGGAGGAGTTCCCCTTGGCGGACGAGCCCCAGGCGACCACCGCGGGCGGCGTTGATCCCGTCGCTGTAGCGCAGCGCCAAGTCCTCGAATTTCTCGCCCGCCCTGAGCGCCTCCAGGACTTGTTTCGCCTTCGCCCGGGCGTCTTCGACGTCGTCGGGTCCGCGCGAACGGATCAGAATTTGGCTGAGGGTGTATTCTTCCGGCAGCGCGAAACGGTCCCTGTGTTCCTGGTAGTAGCGTCGCATCTCCGATTCCGCGACCATGATCCCGCTTCGGACTTCGCGGTCCACGACCTTGAGGAGCGTCAATTGCTCCCGGACGTTTTTCACGCTCTCGGGATTCCCGGCGTCGATCTGTTCGCCCTGCCGTTTCATCTCCTCGATCGCCTGGCGCACTTCCTGATCGGAGACCTCCACGCCTTTGCTTCTGGCCGCCTGGAGTTGCAACTTGCGTTCGATCATTCTGGTCAACGCGGTGTATTCGGCCAGCTTCAACCGGCGCTGCCGTTCTTCGCCCTTGTACCGTTTCTGAATCCGTTCCTCCTCCGGTTCGATCTCCTTCTTCATTTCAGTGAGCATGATCAGTTCGTTGTTGACGACCGCCACGATGCGGTCCTCAAGATGCGCGGCGAGGGCCTGCCACGGCCATTCCCCCGAAAGAAGCCCGGTCGTGAGCAGAAAAACGCACCAAAGCGCGCGTCCGGCCGAGATGTCGACATGCCGGTGTATCATCATCGAAGTCCCATCATGGCCTTTCAGGGCCGCCCTACGAAATGAAGGTCGTGGATGGCGAGAGGCGAGGGGGAAAGAGCGCCGCCTAACCTCGCGCCTCCTTCAAAGGCATCCGCGCCGCCGGCCGTCGCGGCGACCGGCCAGGATTCTACACGAATGATGCCCGCGATGGGGAGCGCACGCGGCCGGGGGAAAGGTGGGCGGAACGGTCGGCGGCGACGAACGGTCAGGGGGCCGCGACGCTACGGGGACGGCCGGTATCGTCGGCCACGCGGCCGGCCGCATCGGCCATGCGGATCGATGCGCGGGCGCGCAGCTCGGAGACGATTTCCTCCAGGCGCCGGCGGCGCTTCTCCGCAACGAGTTCCTGCCGGAGCCGCTCGCGGGTCGCCTGGTCGGCTTGGAGCGTCTCTCGATCGAGCAGACTAACCTTCACGAGGTAATAACCCTGGTCGGTCTTGATGGGGTCGCTGACCATGCCGGGCCGGAGCGTCGGAATGACCGCGTCCACTTCCGGCGCCAACACGCCCTTACGATACGGCCCGACCTCTCCGCCCTTGGCTTTGGTCTTTTCATCGATGGAATAGCGCTGGGCGAACTTGCCGAAATCGCCGCCCGACTCGACCTGCTTCTTCAGATCCTTGGCCGCGTAAATGTTCGGAAGCAGCATCTGGGAGACCTGCACCTTGTGGGGCCCAAGCAATTCGTGGGCGTGCTGTGCGAAGTAGGCCTCCAGCTCTTCCTTCGACACCTCCTCTTTCGTCTTGATCTTGTCCTTGAGCAGTTCGTCGAGAATCAACTGTTCCTTGTAGCGTTGGGTGCGTTCGCGGATGCTCTGGCTTTGGTCCAGCCCCTGTTTGCGCGCCTCCTGCATCAGCAGTTCACGCGTGATGAGGTCGTCCAGGAACTTCCGTTTGCCGCCTTCCTTCTCGTACCGCGCGCGAGTAGCTTCAGACAGTTCCGACCAGCGAAACTCGAACTCGCTCAGCGTGATGGGCCGGCCGTTGACGATCACGACCACGGCTTCGTCCTGCCGCGGCGCGCAGCCGGACAGGCCGCCGACCCACAACCCGGCCGCCGCGCCCAGCGCCAGCAGAACGCATCGCAACGGGGTCGGCACCGGCTGGAGGGTGCTGCCGGAGGCGAGGATGAACCGTCGAATCATAGCGGGGCGTTCAAAAGCCGTTGCCTCTCATGCGCGCACGTGCTCGCTCGGCGCGTGTCCCTTGGTATCACAGACTCCCAGGGTTTGCAAGGCGGCGGTGAGTTCCTGAAATTGCGAAGGCCAGTCCTGATGCGGGATTCGCAATTCGACCGAGAGCGGCGAGAGAAAACGCAGGCGCGTCCGATAGCGATCCATCAGCGCGCGCACGGCCGCGTCCGGCACCCGGGCCTTCGGGTCGAAGGCGATGACCAACGCCCCGGCTTTGACTTCGACTGAGCTGAGCCGGAGCCCTTTCGCCAGCAGCTTGATCTGCATCACTTCGAACAGCCGCTCGACCGGCTCGGGCGGAAGGCCGTAGCGGTCCTGGATCTCGCTGTGCAGCAGCGCCAAGTCGCCGACCTGCGCGCACGACGACAGGCGTTTGTAGAGCGAAAGCCGCTGGTGCGCGTCCGCGACGTATTCCTCGGGAATGAAGGCTGACACGCTCAGACGCAGCACGGGGTCGGGCTCCTCTTCGACGACCTGACCCTTGAGGCGCTGCACCGCCTGCTCGACCATCTGCAGGTACAGATCGAGCCCGACGGCGGCGATGTGCCCGGACTGCTGCTTGCCGAGCAGGTTGCCCGCGCCGCGGATCTCCAGGTCCGCCGCGGCGATGCGGAAACCGGAGCCCAGTTCCGTGAACTGCTGGATGGCGATGAGCCGTTTCTGGGCGTCGCCGGTCAGCGCCCCTTCGTCTGGGACGAGGAAATAGGCGTAGGCCTGGTGACCGGAGCGGCCGACGCGGCCGCGGAGTTGGTAGAGTTGCGCCAGCCCGAACGCGTCCGCGCGGTTGACGATGATCGTGTTGGCGTTGGGCACGTCCAGCCCCGACTGAATGATGGCGGAGGCGACCAGGACGTCGGCCTCCCGGTGGAAGAACTTCAGCATCACGGATTCCAGGAGCTTGGAGTCCATCTGGCCGTGCGCGATGACGATACGGGCCTCCGGCACCAGTCGCTGGAGCCACGCCCCCATCCGCTCCATCGTCTCGACCCGGTTGTGGACGAAGTAGGTCTGCCCGCCACGGCCCAGTTCGCGGACGATCGCCTCGCGGATCGTCGTCTCGTTGAAACGGACGACCTGGGTGCGGATCGCAAGGCGGCCGGCCGGCGGGGTCTCCATCACGGAGAGGTCCCGCACGCCCGACATGGCCATCTGGAGCGTCCGGGGAATCGGCGTCGCGGTCAGCGTGAGCACGTCCACCTGGGTCCGCAGTTGCTTCAAGCGCTCCTTGTGGCGGACTCCGAACCACTGCTCCTCGTCGATGATCACCAGGCCCAGGTTGCGGAACCGGACGTCCTTCTGGAGCAGGCGGTGGGTGCCGATCACCACGTCGATCGCGCCGGCTTCCACGTCCTTGAGAACGGCTTTCGTCTCTCTCGGCGACTGGAATCGCGACAGCAGCGCGACACGCACGGGAAACGGCGCGAAGCGCTGCGAGAAATTGTCGTAATGCTGTTGCGCGAGCAGCGTGGTAGGGACGAGAACGGCGACCTGCCGGTTGTTCTCCACGGCCTTGAACGCGGCACGCATCGCCACTTCGGTCTTGCCGTAGCCCACGTCGCCGCACACGAGCCGGTCCATCGGCTTCGGCGATTCCATGTCGCGCTTGATATCCTCGATCGCTTTGAGCTGGTCCGGCGTCTCTTCGTATTCGAACGCCGCTTCGAACTCGCGCGTCAGGGTCGAATCGCCGTCGTAGGTGCCGCGCTGGACGAGTTCGCGGTTGGCATAGAGCTCGATCAATTCCTGGGCCATCTCCTCGATGTCCTTCTTGACGCGTGCCGTGGTTTTGGCCCAACTGCTCCCGCCCAGCTTGTCCAGCTTGGGCACATGGCCCTCGGCACCGCTGTAGCGCTGCACCTGATTCAGCCGGTCCAGCGGGACATAAAGCTTGTCGCCGGCGGCGAACTCGAGAATCAAATAATCGCTCTCGAACCCCTGCACCTCCAGCCGCTTCAATCCTTGATAGCGGGCGATCCCGTGCTGCACGTGCACGACGAAGTCGCCGACGTTCAGGTCGTCCAACGAGGACAGGAACGTCGCCGCTTTGGTCTTTGGAGGCGGCCGGTGCCGGATCCCCTTCGCGAACAGCTCCTCTTCCGTAATCAGCGCGAATCGCAGTTCGGGGGACACGAAGCCCGTCGAGAGGTCGCCCTGCACGATCGAAAAGGGCTGTTTCGCCAGGGAGGCGTCGGTCCAGAACGACGGCTGCCACGCTCTGGCGGGGAGGTCGTGTTCGGCGAACAAGGCCAGCAGCCGATCCACTTGCCCGCGGCTTCGGGCGACGATCAACACGCGGCCGCCGTCGCGGAGCCGCTCGAGGATCTGCAGGGTTTCGCTGAACGGCGTTCCACGCGCGGCCAGGCCGACGCTGCTCGGCGCGCGGGCGGGAAACTCGACAGCCGGCCGCCACGACGCGTCGGGCGCGGCCACCGGTTCCAGGGCCAACGTCGACCAGGCGCGGACCCGCTCGTGAACGGCTTCCCACGACAGGTACAACCGGTCCGGCGTAGGGTAGGGGTCGGAGCCGGCGGAGTCTCCGTGCCGGAAGTAGCCCTCTTCGATCTCAGCCCAGAACTCCTTGGCCTTTTGGGCCAGGGCGTCCGGTTGGTCCAACACCGCTACCGGCTCGCTTGTGAAGTAGTCGAGCAGCGTGTCCATCTGCGGATAGACGTCCGGCCCGCGCCACTCCGCGTCGGGCGGCAGCGGCGCCGGCGCCTCCGGCGATTCTTCCGGACGGACCAGCTCGCGCGCCGGTAGCACCCAGGCCCGGTCGAGTTGGGCAGTGGATTTTTGCGAAGCGGGATCGAAGACCCGGACGGACTCCACGGTATCGCCCAGGAACTCGATCCGCAGCGGATCGGCGTAGGCCGTCGAGTAGATGTCGACGATGCCCCCACGAATGCTGAACTCGCCGGGAACCTCCACAACGGACCCGCGCCGGTACCCGAGCCGCAAGAGCCCGGACGTGAGGGCTTCGCGTTCGAGCGTCGCGCCGGGGCGCAGTTCGAGACAGGCGGTGGTGAACGCCGACCGCGGTACGAGGCGCTGGATCAGCGCCGGAACAGAGGTGACCAGCACGGTGCGGGCGCCTTGCGTCAACCGATGCAGGGCCTTCATCCGTCGTGCGATCAAGTCGATGTGTGGGGCGGCGGACTCATAAGGCAGCGTTTCCCATTCAGGGAACAGCACCAACGGGTCAGGTGTCAGGCCGAAAAGCGAGCGGTAGAACCGGAGGTCGTTGTAGAGACGCTCGGCCGCCTCGTCCGTCGTCGTGACCAGTAGCCACGACCGGCGGTTTAACCCGGCGGCGTCACCGGCGCGCTCTTCCGCCAGCAACGTCAAGGCGAAGCCAGCGGTCGAGCCATGCAGGCCGACTAGGCAGGCTTTGCCGCGGGGCTGTCGCAGCGATGCGCCGATCGATTCCAGGATGTGGTCCCACTGACGGGGGTAGGAAGCGCTGGGCACGGTTAGGACTTGGTCGCTTGAATGCGCTCGACCAGGGCCGTGGTGGACACACCGGGTACGAGCGGGATGGTCAAGACCCGACCGCCGCGCGCTTCGACGACTTCGCGGCCGACGATCCGATCTGGCGTCCAGTCACCGCCCTTGACCAGCACGTCCGGTTGCAAGGCCCGGATTAACGCGCCGGGGTCGGGCTCGTCGAACACCACCACATAGTCCACGCAGGCCAGGGCGGCCAGGACCTCCGCCCGCTGCACATGGGGGACGATCGGGCGTCCGGGCCCTTTGTTCAGCGAACGGACCGATGTGTCGCTGTTCACGCCGACCACCAGGACGTCGCCCAGCTCCCGGGCCGCCTGCAAGTAGCGGGTGTGCCCGATATGCATGAGATCGAAACAGCCGTTGGTGAACACGATGCGTTTGCCCTGCCGTCGCAGGTCTGTCAGAATGGCCGCAAGATCCGGCCTGGTCTTGATCTTGCCGATCACGGCTTCCATCATACCCGTTCAGGCCTACAGAATCCTAGCCCGGACGCGTCTGCAGCGACGGCAGTGCAACAAGCCGGCGAACGGTGCGCTTGGCAGCGAAGAGCTGAGGGCGAACCGCAATCGGCGACCGGCTATCGGCGCGTCTGCGTAGCGGGTTGACTAGTCTCCCCGCGCGGTCCTACATTCAGACTCAGGAGGCGCCGGTCTTTATGGCGGAGATCCCCGACGAACGCAGCGGCCGAGCCTACAGCCTCTACACGTCGTTGCGGCGGTACTTCGAACCGCTGAGAGAACATTGGGACAAGCTCACCCGTGAGGAGCAGGATGTGGTGATCCAAGAGTTGGAAGCGTTCTTGAACTCCGTCCGTCCGCCGGACGGCCGGCGCCCTGGGTGACGATCGTTCGTGCCATGGAGCTGCCGTCGGAAAACCGACAGAGCGTGGAGTTGGCCGTGAGCGCTCGCTTCGCCCAAGCGCACGGCTGGGTGGTCAACGCCATCACCGGCTTTCTATCCGCCTATTATATGGAAGACGCGCGGTTTCATTTCCGCAAGCGCTACCAGGATGCGGAGTCGGGCGCGCACGTGTGGGTGTGCGAGATCGACGATGGCATGCCGATAACACGGCTGGTCAAGCGGCTGCTGGTCGATCTCCCGCCCGGCAAAGCCGAACTGCAACCGGCCCCCAACGGGTGCGCCCGCTACGTCATTGATTGCTGCGATGATGAGCCGCTTCGTTCATGAAAAAACCCTGTGAGCCTGCTGCTCAGCTCATAGCTCACAGCGGGTAGCGAATAGCTCAGCGTGTGAGCTGTTCGCTATTGGCTACCAGCTACTTGCTATTCTCTAACCGGAGGCGAACCAGCCATGACACGAACCCGCCTTACGATCTTCGTTGCGTTCTTGCTGGTTACGGGGTTCCCGGGCTGTTCGTTCGCAGCCGACTCCGCCGACAAGACCTCCGACCAGCAGAAGTCCGACCGGTCGAAAAGCAAGATCGACATCAGCGTCAAAGATCTGCCGAATCCGATACCTGAGGTGCTGGAAGGCATCAAACGCGTCGGCGACGAAGTTGGCAAGGGCATCTCCAAGGCCACCAGCGCTGCCGCGGAAGCCGTGAACAAGGCGGTGTCCGACAAGAAAGACAAGGACAAGAAAGAATGACGACGTCAGACATTTACGAATGGCAGGGTGAGCTGAATCGTCCCGGTGGGTTCGCGTCTTGGGGACATCGGACGAATCCACTGCACGACCGAAAGCTCGCGCAGGACACCCCGACACACTCCGCAGCGGTGGCGGCGGGGATGGATCGTGCGGCGCTGCCGGCGGTAGATGCGCCCGCAGTCCTGACAACGCCAG
>JBBIOW010000004.1:0-23869 GCA_037443165.1 Nitrospiraceae bacterium
CAGCCGCCAACGCGGGCCGAGCGTCTCGCCTTCGTACAGCCCGAGGGTGATGTTGGTGTTGCCGATGTCAATGGCTAAGAGCATGGTGAAACTCCCAAATCCCAACTTCCAAATCCCAACTCCAATTCATGCGCCGCCACCCAGAGTTGGGGACTGGGAAACTGGGATTGCCAGCCCCGGATACTTTGCCCGAAAGGCTTCGTCTACGAATTCCAGGATGAGGCGCGTCAGTTGGATCAGTTCTGCCACCTCCGCCCGGTCTATGATGACATGCCCATCGCGTTCCTGGTGTTCGGCCAGATACTTTGACCGCTTGTAATGGCCCGCCATCTGGTCGAGCGAGACCGGCGTGTCCTCCGTTCCAATCCCGCCGCCGCGCGGCAACCCGATGGCGCCGATAGTGCTGGTGTAGACGATGCGCTCGGTTCCGACCTCGCGTGCGGCCTCTAGCAGGTTACGGGTGCCGGTGACGTTGACATCGTAAAAGATCGAGGGGTCCTTGGCCCAGAGCGTGTAATGGGCGGCGACGTGGTAGAGCTGTCGACAGCCGGACAAGGCGCGGCGGAGGGAATCCCGGTCCCGCAGGTCGCCGTACGCGCGTTCCGGTTTGAATCGGCTGAGGTTGGTGAAGTCGCTCTCGCGTCTGGCCAGGATCCGGACTTCGACGCCGGCCGCGAGCAGCGCGCGGACCACGGCCGCCCCGACGAATCCAGTCGCTCCGGTGACGAGAACCTTCATAAAAAACTTCTTGGGGCGAGGGGCGAGTGGCTATAGGCGAGAGACCGTACGAGCGGGCCGTGACGTGTCGATCACAGTATTTCACTCTTTCCCATAGCCGCTTGCCTGCGCGGCTAGTGACGCCGCGCCGTGATATATCGCGCGATCTCTCTGAGCGGCTCGGCGGACGGTCCGAAAGGAGCCAGCCGCTTGGTCGCGCGGTCGACGCATTCGTTGGCCAACGCGAGGGCGCCCTCGACGCCGCAAAAGGTCGGATACGTCTTCTTGCCGCGTTGGGCGTCGGTGTTGGGATTCTTGCCGAGTTCCTCGCGAGTGCCCGTGACGTTCAACACGTCGTCGGCGATCTGAAACGCCAATCCGATATCCTCGGCGTACGCAGTCAGGTCGTCGAGTTGGGCCGGTGTCGCGGCCGCGGCGATGGCGCCCATGCGCACGGCGGCGCGGATGAGCATGCCGGTCTTATGTTTGTGGATCGACTTGAGCGTCGCCAGGTCGATGTCCCTGTTTTCCGCCTGGATGTCCAGCACCTGGCCGCCGACCATGCCGAAGTTGCCCGCTCCGAGCGCCAATTCGTGGATCAACCGGACCTGCCGGGCCGGATCAAGCCCGTCGCCCAGATCCGGGCGGCTACAGAGATCGAACGCCAGCGTCAGCAGCGCATCGCCCGCCAGGATCGCCATGGCCTCGCCGTAGACCTTGTGGTTCGTCGGTTTCCCGCGCCGATAGTCGTCGTTGTCCATGGCGGGCAGATCGTCATGAATCAGCGAATAGGTGTGGATCAATTCCAGGGAAGAGGCGATCCGAAGAACGGCGGTGGGCGGATCGCCGACGGCCTCAGCGGCCGCGATCGAGAGAATCGGGCGGATGCGTTTTCCTCCAGCGAACACGCTGTACCGCATGCTTTCGTGAAGGGTCCTGGGCTCGGTCTGAGCGCTGGGAATGACGGAATCGAGGAACCGATCGATTTCCTCGCGCTTCTGCTCGAGGTAATGCCGGATGTCCATGTGCCGTGGAGCCTGCAGTGTGAGTCAATGACGGTGAGACCGGCCCGCGTTATTCATGAACGCGTCTACCGCATACCCGTTGCTCTTCTACACTGAGCCGGAACGGGTGCAGCGCGACGAACCGTCATGAATAATGCGGGCTGGACCGCCGGTGGAATGCGTATCATCCATCCTGGGCGGACGTTCGGGCGGTGTGAGGGTAGCAAATGGCTGAGAGGCTGTCAAACGGCCAAGGCAGCTTGAGCCAAGTGCTGCGTGTTGAGTGCTGGGTTCAGGTTACAAGCACTCAACACTCAGCACTCCGAACTCCCGAGTGGCGTCCGCTTGTCATTTGGCGGATGCCTTCGGTATACTGCGCCGCCATGAGCATTCGCAAGGCAGGCGGAGAATGGGAGCCTCTGCTGCTGGGAATTCAGCCCCGTTCCTGCAAGGTCTGTCGCCAAGGTCTCTACCGCGACAAGACGCTGTTCCGCGGCGGCTGGTCGAGGTGCACGGTCTGCGGCGAGTTCGTTCACTATAGTTGTCTGGCCAGTGGCAAGGTGAAGTTTTTCAAGATGCGGCCGCGGGTCTGCAAGCTCTGTCGGGCGGCGCAGGAGGGCGGGGCAAACAAAGCGTCCTCCGGCGCGATCGATGAAAAGGCTCAAGTCGCCGTTGGATCATGATATCTGCGGCGGATCATGGACGAGCGCCGTCCCGCCCGGGATGGCATGGGTGTTTCGCGGCGGCAGTCCGGTTCGTCATCGCTCCTCTGATCCTGCTATCCAGCGGGTTTTTCACCGCCGGTTTCCTGCTGAGCGGTCACTACACCTGGCCGGGAACCAGCCGGGTCATGGTGCTGACCATTACGGTCATCGTGCTCTCCTACGAGTTCGTCTACCAAGAGCAGCGGTCGCGGTCGGCTGCACCGGAGCACGCCCTTAGCGCCGTGCTTTACTCGTGCGTCATTCCCTATGCGGCCGGGGTCCTGCTGCTATTGGGGTTGATCCGGTTCGCCGGCTGAAACGTCGGTGAACGAACGGAAACGCTATTCCGTGACCCGAACGCTTGGTCGTTCGTTGCTCAGTCAGGAATCGCTCAATCGCTCCTCCGTTGTGCAGTGCGTCTTCCCGATGGCCTCCACGTTCAACAGCGGTGCATTCATGCAACAATGTTTCGCCGTGCACCCGCTTTGCCTGTCGCTCAAACGTCTTGAGAAGCAGAAATGCCTCGTTCTGGCTTGCGAGTCGTGCAACATGATCCACCGATTGACGGTCAGCGTCGTGACCGTGCGCGCTCCGGCGGTGAGTCAGACGGCTGACAACGCGGAGACTCGGGAGGAGCGCCTCCCCGTCGACTGCCTGGCCGTTTGCGCTTCCGCGCATCCGGCGGCGCTGACGATCCGTGAGATGGACGTCCTCCAGGATTCGGTCAGTCTGCGGTGCGGGACATGTCGCCGGCTGTATGATCTCAGCGTCTCCGCCTTTGAGACCCAGCAGCGATGAGCGGGAAGCAAGTCGAGAACGACACGAACAAGTCCCTTCGATTCACGACTGAAGAAGTGGGGTTGATCGCCGACGAACACTTTTTCCGCGCCAAGGCCGAGATCACGCGCAAGGTGCGGACGCTGCTTGAAGCGGTGCACGAAGAACTGCAGGCGGAAATGGCCAAGGCCTCACTGTTGGTTCCGCCCGGGTTCGATCCGCGCAAGTGCCAGTTCGTCAAGGGCGAGCACCTGGAGGACTTTCCGTATCAATACTTGGATTACCCCAAGCATTTCGTCGGCAGCGAGAAATTTACCTTCCGTTCACTGTTTTGGTGGGGCCACCACTTCGCCTTTGCCTTGATCCTGGAGGGCGGAGCGTTGAGACAGTATAAACGGAACCTCCTCGATCGGTTTCATCGTGTCGCGGGGCAGGATCTCCATCTTTCGCTGGCGCCGACCCTGTGGGAATGGAGGCGCGGGGAGGGCTATACGCTTCCGATCACTCATGACCGGAAGGCCCGTGTAGCGGCCGCGCTGGCCGAGCGGTCGTTCTTCAAGATCCTCCGTTTCGTTCCTCCCGGCGATCCCGCCGTTGCGCAAGGGATGCTCCCTCGGGTCGGACGCGAGACCTTTCAGGCGATCCTGCCGATCGTGTCATCCTGATCCCCGGCGCTTCAGGTGGAATTGTCATCGTTCCGGCGAGTTGGGTAGAGTGGGTCCTCATCGACGAGCATCAACCCTGATGGAGAAGGAGGTGCACGTGAAAGACGACGCGGTGCGCGGAGGATTCGGACTCGTGGTCATGGCGGGCTTTCTGCTGCTGGCCGGTTGCGCCGGTACGGGAGAAGTCGTGAATCTCGACGTGCGATTCAAGCCCACGGACGTGCAGCCGGCCGATACTCAGCCGCTGAAGATTGTCGTGGAGACGTTCGAGGACAAGCGGGCGGACAAGAGCAAGCTGGGCCTTCGGACGCATCTCTGGGGCGGGGTGACCAATTTCAACGTTCCGGGCGGCAGGCCGGGAGAAGTCGCGGCGCAGGCGTTGGCGGACTATCTCAGGCTGCGGGGCTGGAAGGTCGGCGTCAGGACGCCGGGCGTGACGACCGCCGAAGGCGAGCCGGACATTCTCCTCACCGGACAAGTCATGGAGTTCTCCGCCAACGCCAAGAGTCGCTTTTTCTCCACGGCTATCAACACGGGGACAAGGTTCGTCATCCGCGCGCGCAACGCCGTCGACGGCAGCACGACCACAATGAACCTGGACGGGTCCCGCTCCGAGACCGTCTTCTGGTTCGATCCGGAGGACGTCCAGCGCCTTCTGAACGAGACGCTGAAAGAAAGCTTGGATCGCCTCATGGCGGACACGAAAATCGAGAATGGGGCCTGGCGGTTGAAATAACGACGTCGCGAGATGGGACGACAAGGAGAGTCGAGCCGGTGCGTGAACGGCGCTGGGAAACCCGTTCGAAACTGACGTTCGGCGAAGTGCTGGAGGTCGGAGAACGACTGGCGGCACTGGGGCTGAAGCCGGCGACGCCGGCCAAGGACGTGATTTGCTACATCGAAGAATGGATGGTCAATTCGCCTGAAGACTTCGACCGGCTCGACCCGTGGTCGACCGAAGACGTGACGCTTGTTCATGTGCGGGAAGGATGGCAGGGAGACTTTTTCCTCCTGGCCGGCGGGTACCACACCGTCTATCGGCGATTCCAGGAGGTCGGCACGTACTGTTCGATCAGCCATCCCTGGAAGATCCGAGAACCGCTGGAGCTGCACCGGCAGCGAAGCATGTTCTGGTTGGGATTCCGCCACCTGCACGCGTTCATCCGGGTCCGTCTGAACACGGTCGAAGTGGTCACGCCGGGCGAGACCCGAGCGGACGACCGGCGCGAGCAATGGATCGAAGAGCGGCGCGCGGCCTTCCAGGAAGCCATTACGCTCCTGGACCTCCCGATCCGCACGGCGATCGAAAAGACCGGCGTTGCGCTGCAGGTCGCGGATCAGGCCGTTCCGTTCTTTTGCTCCTGGCCCGACGCGTTCGGGCCCTGCCAGTTCGAATACAACACGGCCGACCCGTACGAGTTTCTTGTGCCCGCCAGCAAGCTGGCCGCGACGTACGGCGGCGAGCCAGCCGGCGTCCGCGCCTACCTGACCGGTTTCTCGGAAGAGGCCATGCAGGAATTTCAGGCGGTCCTGCCAGGCGTTCGATTGGCCTATCGCTGCTCCGCCCATTGTCCCCTGGACGAGGTGCCGGAAGTACTCGACGCGATCCGGCCGCACGGCCGTCTCTATGCCACTTTGTGCGAGTTCCCAACCCAGGAACTGCTGCCCGAGGGGGAGGACGCGTCGGCCATCGTCGGCCTGGTTGGGACCGACGCCGGGTTTCAGATGGAAGTCCGTCTGAACCGGGCGCCGTTGCGGGAAGAGCTCATGCCCGGCTGGCTGGAACGGCTGTTGGGCATGCCTGTCACGTACGCGCCGCTCCCGCCCTTTGCTTGAGAACGATGACGATGTTCCTGCTCGGTCGCCCGCCGTCTTGCGCGTTCTGCTATCCTTACATCACATCTATCCGGTGCCCAACGACTCCGGCTTGAAACGCCCTTGATGTTCCCCGCTGCCAAGGTCCGCGCCGCGTTCGCGAAGCCGCTCCTGCCCGTCGTGTTCTTCTTTGCCGGTGTGACCTACGACACCGTGACGCTGACCCGCATCGACCGGCTGCTCGACAATTTGATTCTGCTGCTGTACCTCGCGCTGCTCGGATTTCTGATCGTGCTGGTGGGGCGCGTCGAAATGAGCCGGGATCTGGACGGGGCGGGCGTCCCCGGCTGGAATCTCCCCGGCGTGGTCCTGCGCGCCAGGCCCTATTATCCGATGGCGATTCAATTTCTCCTCGGAGGATTGTTCAGCGCCTATACGATCTTCTACTCGCGAAGCGCCTCGCTGACCAGCACCGCGGTGTTTTTCGGCCTGCTGGTCGCGTTGCTGGTCGCGAACGAATTCCTGCGCGACCGGCTCGCGAACCTGCGGCTGCTGGTGAGCTTGTATGCGCTCGTCTGCTTCGGGTTCTTCACGTTTTTTCTGCCCGTCGCGACGGGGATGATGAACACGTTCGTGTTCCTGCTCGGCGCCGTGCTCTCCGGGCTCGTGATGTTGCGCGTCGTGGCGCTGGTCTACCGCGACAACCCGCACGGCAACACACGCGACGCGGTGATCAGCGGCCTGCCGGCCCTCGCGCTGATCGGGGTCCTGGTGGGGTTCTATTTTCTGAACTGGATTCCACCGGTCCCGCTCTCGATGAAGTTCGGCGGGATTTACCACAGAGTGACGAAGGTCGCCGACGCCTACGAGCTGTCCTTTGAAAGGGGCTCCTGGTATCAGATCTGGAAGCGATCGGACAACCCCTTCCGCGGAGAGGACCCGGCCTACTGCTTTACTGCCGTTTTTGCGCCGGTCGATCTCAAAACAACGATCCATCATCACTGGCAATATCGCCCGACCGGCGACAAAGGCAAGCGATCGTTTATGACCGCGGATCGTATCCCGATCAACATCTCGGGCGGCCGCGAAGCGGGGTACCGCGCCTACACCGTCAAGCAACGTCTGGCGCCGGGCGAGTGGCGGGTTGACGTGGAAACCGCGGACGGCCGAATCATCGGACGAGTCAATTTCCGCGTGGAGCCGGCTACGGGAGAAGCGCCGGAGTTGAAAACCATAACTTATTGATCGATCATCATGAGCCTAGCGCGGATTATTCATGGACGCTTCTGCTGCCTAGGCCCATTGCTCTTCCGACTGCAATGGGCCCAAGCAACGGGTGCAACGCGACGAACCGTCATGAATAATGCGCGCAAGTATCCCTCTTGTTGACCCGACACGCTGAGAAAACAGCGGATCTCCGGACAAGGCCCCGCAGCTCGCGCCGAACAGCGCTGAGCGATTCACGACCAATTACTTGCTGGTTCCTTTCTGGCCGAAAATACTTCCATTTCGGCGCCGAGGCGAGTACGTAACCCTTTTGCAGGGAGACTGACGCTTATGTAGCGTTGCGCTGATTGACCCGAATTGCTACCGTCACCATCGCTATCAACAGCGCATCCTCAGGTTATGGATGCCAACGGGCCGCTTCCTCCTGGTTTCTTCCTGTCCCGGATGCACGACCGTGATCGAGTCTCATTGGGCGCTGGGCATCGCCGCGTCGAACAATTCGCGCTCCTTCTTCCCATTCATCCATCGGTGCGATGAAGGGCCTGTCATAGGGGGAATTGCAATGAGAACCGTGGGCGACATAAAGGATTCTTTTCCTGTCATGACACATGACGGCCAGTTGCCGCGCGAGGCCAGGAGCCCCGGGATTCTGGTGCTCGCTCCGACGATGAAAATCTTGTATGTCAATCGCCGGGCTTGGGAACTCGCGGGCCTGGCCGGTCGGGTCGGACCGTGGGACTCGACCGATCATGCACTTCCTCCGGTGCTCGCCGAGATCTGTGCGATCGTGCAAACCGCCTTGGAAGCCCGGGCCGAGTCGGGCCGGTCCGAGCAATTCGAATACAAGCGGGTGATCGGCGAATTCGGGCGGCGTGTTCAGATTCACGGGTTCGGACTGCCGAATCGGCTTTCTTTCTGGCAGTCGCGCATCGTCATTGTGCTGGATGAACTCAACGATGTGCCGTCCAATCACGGCGACAACGGGGATCTCTTTGTCGACCAGCCCATGCCCATGCGGGATGTGGCATAAGTCCGACGCTTGAACGGGTTGTTCTCTGTCCTTGTCGTCTTCCGTTCCGGAACAAGCGCGAGGAGTCCTTCAGCCATACCCGATTCACCGGTGATGGTGGAGGAAGTGCAGGGTGACGGCTCTGCGCCGCGCGCTATCGGCTGTTTTCGAAGCGGATAGCGGATCGAGCGTCATTCCCCGGATCGCCGCCCCCTTCTCTTGGCCGCTCCGCTGCGCCGAGACGAACGTATTCGCCCCGGCTGCTTGCCGCGTGTCATCGACAACAGATGGGTTATCTTGGCGGTCTCGGTCGCGGCTTCCTCGGAACCGGACGAGCCGTCGCCTACGTTTGCGCGGAAGCGAGAAGGAACCGAACCCCGGCCAGATAAAGACTTTCGCCTTCCTCGACGGGGATTGGCTTGGTCCAGCGGACTTCGGCGAGCGTCGGGGCCGTGGTGCCGGCCGGTGTCGGCACGCGGATTTCCAGGATCTGGCGTTCCTGTGCAGGATGACCCACGAGCAACAACATGCCGCCGGAACTGACGTTGATCGAGAGCGCGTCGCCTTGCAGATACCTGACAGAACCGGGATCGCTCGTGTCGGTCAAAACGTAGGAACAGGGCGTCACAAGCACGCCGCGCGGCCAACGTCGTCGATGAGGCGAAGAGGACATCTCGACTGTATCGCGATTCGTGTCCGAGCCCATCACGAACCCTCGAGTCTGCGTCGGCTTCCTCGTGTCGGGCCGAGCGGATCATCCGCGGCTGCGTATAGTACCAATTATGGAATTGCCGGTCTACACCTAAGGCGCGCTGCGTGAGCCAAACGGATGACAGGGGCAGAAGCGCGTCCCGGACACGAGCGTATCGGAGGCATCCGGCCGGCGATCACGCGCTTTTGGGAACGGCGTGCTTGGTCGTATGCTGGAAAACGCACTTGGGGCACGTATAATGGATAAACTTCCCTCCGCCAACGAGGCGCTTTTGCATGGGGACCTTGCACCAGGTGCAAAGCCGATCGGGAAGATCGGCGAGCGAGGCGGGCGGCTCGACCGGCTGGTCGGATTGTGCTTCGGTCATGACAGGCATTCTCGCGAAGGGTTCGAGAATTTGTCAATGACCGATACTGGGAAAATCTGGACATGGTCTGGGCGCTGCTTTATAGTGCCGCCGCATATGCGGCCGCTCGCCGAGCGCACGAGCCGGACCGCGTTCTGTCTCATCCAGGGACTCGGGGGCGATGAAGCCGCAAACGGTCAAGGAGTTTTTCGACGTGCTGCCGGGCAAGTTCGACGCCGAAGCGGCGGAGGGGCTGGCGGCGGTTTATCAGTTCGACTTGAGCGGACCCCAGGGCGGACAATACTACGTGGAGATTCAGGATGGCGCCTGCGCGGTCAGCCAGGGCGTCCATCCCGAGCCGCATGTCGTCTTCTCCATGTCCGGTGAAGACTGTCTTCAGATCTTGAACGGGCAGCTTGACGGAGCCTCGGTCGCCATGTCCGGGCGTTTGCGGATCACGGGCGACATCGGCCTGGCGGTCCATCTCAAGGCCTTGTTCCCCACCGTGCGCTAGACGCCTTCAGCGAAGGGCCGGCGTAGGAATTTCACCCGGTTGGAGGGATCGTCCGTTCCCGCTTGTGTCCGACAGTTCTTCCTCCAGCCTCCGTGGGAAGCGCTCATCCAGAATTAGGTACAGCGTCGGAATCAGGAACAGCGTCAGAACGGTCGAGACACTGAGGCCGCCGACGACGGCACGGGCCAGCGGCGCGTTGGTCTCGCCGCCGGTGCCGAACCCGATGGCCATGGGCATGAGGCCGAAGACCGTCGCCAGCGAGGTCATGAGGATCGGCCGCAACCTGGTGCGGGCGGCGAGGAGAACCGCGTCGCGCAACGGGACGCCGCGCCGGCGCAGGAGGTTGGTGTAGTCCACCAGCAGGACCCCGTTCGAGACCACGATACCCAGCATCATGATGACGCCCATCATGGAGGTGGTGGACAGCGTGGTGTTCGTGAGGAACAGGATTAGGATGACTCCGGGGAAGCCCATCGGGACGGAGAACATGATGATGAAGGGGTCGAGCAGGGATTTGAACTGGGCGGCCATCACCATATAGACCAAGATCAACGCCAGGGCGCTCGCGAAAATCAGACCTTCGAACGTTTCCCGTTGCTGTTGGATCTGTCCGGCCAACCGGATGCTGAAGCCCGGCGGCAACTGCAGCGCGGCGAAGGCCGTCTCCAGATCGGTCGCGATCGAGCCGAGGTCGCGGTTGACCGGGTTGGCCGTGATGTGCACCACCCGCTGGAAGTATTTGCGGTCGATCTTCACTGGCCCGGCGTTGAGCTTCAGCGACGCCACGTTCTTCAGCAGAACCGGCTCGCCGTTCTTGGTCGCCAGGACGATGTTCTCCAGATCGGTCAGATCCTTCCGGTATTCTTCGGCGAGCCAGGCGCTGATATAGTACTCGTTGCCGTTTTGCGGGTCGGTGTAGATGATCGGGTCCGTCTGGCCGTTTCCGTTCAAGGAGAACAGCACGGCGTTCGCCACGTCGGTCTCGCTGATGCCGAGCAGCGCGGCCTTCTCGCGGTCCACAAGGACGTTCACTTCGGGATAGTTTTCCTCCCGGCTGACTTCGATATCCACGAGGCCTGGCGTTTGATGCATGATCGCCTCGACCTGCCGGATGACGTCCCGCGCTTTGTCCAGCTCATAGCCGTAGATTTCCACGTCCACGGCCTTCTGCGAGCCAAAGCTGGTCACCCGCTTCACCAACCCGCCCGGGTCGAAAAACATCGCGACGCCGGGAAAGAGCGACACCACCTTGGGCCGCACGGCGTTCATGATTTGAATCTGGCTGCGCTTCCGTTTGTCCGGTGATTTCAAATAGACCTGGATGATCGAGGTGTGCGGGCCGGTGTTGGGGTTGAAGAGCGACGACCGGCCCTGGGCCAGCACGCCTGTGCTGGACACGATGGTCTCCAGTTCCGCGGGCGGGATGTTCTCCCGCAGGACCCGTTCGACCTCCGCCACCTGTTGCTCCGTCTTCTCGACCCGTTGGCCCACCGGTGCGCGCAGCACGATCCGAAACTGGCTCTCGTCCGTCACGGGGAGAAATTCGGTCCCGATGTAAGGCAGCAAGGCCAGCGAACCGAAAAAAAACAGAATGATCGTGACGATCAGCATGCGGCGGTGGGCCAAAACCCACCGTAAGGTCCGTTCATAACCCTGATCCAACGCCTCATACCGGCTGCGGCTCCAGTCCATGACGCGGACGAACCACGCCGGCATGGCGCGGTGCGCTTCGTGCTCCGGCTTGAGGAATTTGTAGCAGAGCGCGGGGGTCACGGTCCGCGAGACGAAGAACGAGGTGAACAGCGCGATGGCGATCGTGAACGTCAGGGGAATCAGCAACAGCTTGGCGATGCCCACGACGAAAAAAATGGGAAGGAAGACGACGACGGTCGTGACGGTCGAAGCGAAAATCGGCATGGCCACTTCACGGGCCGCGTCGAGAATGGCTTCCCAGCGGCGCTGATTGGCGTTGAGGTGGCGTTGGATGTTCTCCAGTTCCACGATCGAATCGTCTACGAGACGCCCGACGCCCAACGCGAGCCCGCCCAACGTGAAGACATTGAGCGTCTGGCCCGTAAAGTAGAGCACGATGAATGTCACCATGATCGAAAGCGGGATCGCGACGGAGATGATGAGCGTGCTGGTCAGGTTGCGCAAGAAGACCAGGATCACGGCGGCGGCGAGCACGGACCCGTGCAAGGCCTGTTCGCCGAGATTCTTGATCGATTGCCGGATGTACACGGACTGATCGAAAGAGATGCCCAGTTTCACCCCGGGCGGAATGCCGACCATCTTCGGGATCGCCCGCCGGAGCGCGTCCACGACTTCGACCGTATTGGCGACCGGCTGCTTGTTCACGCGGAGATAGACCGACCGCTGGCCGTCCGTGCGCACGATGTTGGTTTGAATATCCGACGAGTCTGTAACGACGCCGAGATCGCGCACCCGCACCGGATTCCCCTGCTGGTTCACTTTGACGATGACGTCCGCGATCGGCTCGACGGTCTTGAACTGATTGTTGGTGAAGACGTTGTAGTCCAGATTGCCCGCTTTGATGTCGCCCGACGGCAGGATGAGATTCGCCGCCTTGACGGCCTTGACCACGTCCAGGATCGAAAACCCTCTGGCCTGCAGGAGGGCCGGGTCTAGGTTGATGTTGTTCTGGCGGATCTTGCCGCCCTCAACCGTCGCCGCGGCGACGTTGGCGATCTGTTCGATCTGCGGGGCGATGGTGTTGAAGGCCAGGTCGTAGAGCGCGCGCTCGTCCAGGTTGCCGCCGGAGACCGTCACGAACGCCACGGGGATGTTGGACACGTCGAACTTGACGATGAACGGCTGCAGAATGCCGGGTGGAAGCTGGTTCAAAATCTGGGTGACGCGCTGCATCACCTCCATCTGGCCGACGTTGATATCGGCCCCCCAGTTGAACCAAATCTGGACCGCTCCGATGCCCTGCTTGGAGAACGATTCCACGTGCTCGACGTTGGAGGCGGAGCTGACGGCTTTCTCGATGGGATAGACGACGCTCTGTTCGATGTCGATCGGCGGCGCGCCTTTATAGATCACGCCGACGAAGGCGACCGGCACCTGGATGTTGGGAAACAGATCGACAGGCAGGCGTTCCAGCGAGGTCGCGCCCAAGACGACCATCGCCAGCGACAGCATCAGAATCCCGATGCGATTCCGGAGCGCGAGCAGGGTCAGCCACATAACCAGGACGTGCGGCGTGAAGCGTGAGGCGTGAAACGTAACGGTTGTGAAAGATAACAAGCCTGCAAGGCCATCAGCATCCTTGTTGAGATCGGATTTTTCTCATGACGCATCACGTCTCACGATTCACGGGTTGAAGCGGTCGGGTCTGGACCACAGTGCCGTCCGCGACGAGGTCCTTCCCCGAAACGATGATCTCCTCGTCGCCGGTCAGGCCTTTCGTGACCTCGATGCGGTTCTCGACGCGGCTGCCGACCTCCACCGGCACGCGGCGGGCTTTGCCCTCGCGGACGACGTAGACGTATTGAAGGTCTTCAAGACGAGTCAGCGCGTCCAGCGGAATCTGCACGGCGTTCTGATGCGTGCCGACGATCACTTCGACGCGGGCGAACATGCCGCCTTTGAGCGCATGATCGGGATTGGGCAGGTCGACCTCCACGGTCATCGTGCGCGTCGCACGGTTCAGCGCCTGGACGACCCGCGTGACGGTGCCCTCGAAAATCCGGTCCGGATACGCCTCGGCCCTGATCTCGGCTTTTTGTCCGATCCGCACGAGCGGAACATCTTTCTCGACCACCTCGATCAACGTCCGCACGGTCTCGATATCATGGAGACTGAGGATGCCCCGCGAAAAGGTGCTGGTGCTCGCGGTTGCCCCGCTGACGTAGGCCCCGGGATCCAAATTGCGCTCGGCCACGTAGCCGGCGAAGGGGGCCCGGATATAGGAATACGTCAGGTTGGTCTCGGCCTGGGCCAGCGCGACTTCCATCTGCCGGACCTGCGCGCGAAGCGTGTCCATCTGCGCGACCGCCGCGTCGTAATTAACCTGCGCGTTGTCCAGATCCTGCTGGGATACGAACTGCTCCTTGATGAGGGCTTGCATGCGGTCGAGGGTCAGTTTGGCGTTCCGGAGGGCGGCCTCCTGTTGCGTGACCCGCGCACGGGCCGCCGCCAGGTTGGCCTTGGCCTGGTTGACCGCGTGGATGAAGTCCGTATGGTCGATTTCGACCAGCAACTGGTTGGCTTTGACGAAATCGCCCTTGTCCACGTGAATCTTGGAGATATAGCCGTCCACGCGCGAGAACAGGTTCACCACCTGGTTGGGCGTGAGGTCCGCCGTGTACGTTAGCCGCACATCCAAATCCTGCCGGATCGGCGTGACCGTTCCGACTGTGATCACGCGGCCCTTCCGGCCGTCGCCCTTTGCGCTGCTGGTGGTCAAACGGAAGACGACCAGCACCGCGACAACCGCGACCAGCAGCGCCGCGAGGGTGAGGATGGGATGTTGCTTGACGAGATTCATGGCAACCGGCGCCGCCATGCCCTGCCGTTCGATCGGCGGGCCCTCAGGCCGTCCAGAAACAGCGTGACGTAGGTGGAGACGATTTCGTCGTGCGGACGTTGGATGGGAACATGAAAGAGTTCGTGCAGCAGCCGATGGTACACGATCATGCCGATGAACGCCCGCGCGGCCAGGAGCGGATCCACGCTGCGGAATTCGCCGTCCTTGATCCGTTGCCTGATATAGCCGGCCAGGTAGTCGTAAAACACGCGATGGTGCTTCCTGAAAAACATGTCCGACAGTTCGTGCCCTTCCAACGCGCTGAAGAGCAACAGGCGCATCATGGTCGGGTCGGCGCTGGGCCGGATACGGTAGCCGGCGATCAGCGTGAAGACCCTGACGTCGTCGCGCTTGCGCGCCGCCTCATCCACCGCTTCGAGCAACTCGGAGAGGTTCGCTTTCTCGGCCAGGATCGCGGCGTAGAGCGCGCGTTTGGTGGGGAAGTATTTGAACACCAGCGCTTCGCTCACGCCGGCGGCCTTGGCGATTTCCTTGGTCGTCGTCCCCTTGAACCCCTTGGCGGCAAAGAGCGACGCGGCGGCGGCGATCAAGCTGGCTTGCCGTTCGCGCGCCGAGGCGCGGTTCCCGTTGGAGGGGTGTGCCATGGTGCTCAGGTGAGTAAGCGTTTACTCACTGGCATGCTAACACAGGAAACCGTCACGAACAAGCGTTGACACTCGGCCGGCCCGATGTGGGGAACGAAAAGAGCGGTCGCGGCGCGATCACTTGCGGAATGCCAAGGATCGCGGGGCAAGTGGGAAAGGGGCGTTACTGCCGAACTTTGGCCCAGGCTTTCTGGTACTCCTCGAAGGAGTCCACTTCCATCCAGCCCTTGAAGATGGGGACGCAATTGACCGTGTGGCCGGTGTCGATGAGTTCCTGAATCAGATCGGTGAACGAGGCCTTGAGGAAACTGCCGGCCTCGTGGAAGCCCGTGTTCTGGTACTTGCTCAACGCCCGGCGGTAGCACTCGGTGAAGGCGTTGATGCCGTTCTCCGAGAACATCGCCATACCGATGAACGCAAGGGCTCGCCCCGCTGCGTCACCAGGGCGTCCGGCGGCAGGTGCTGGCCGATTTTGATCACACGGTTCTGCTCGTCCGGCATGATGTAGCGGTACAGGTAGCTCTTCCCCGGCGGGTCCTGGAGCATGACCAAGTCCGGATTGAAGTGGATCGGCGGCCCTCCCCGCTGCTTCTCGTCATGCCAGGCCAAGTCCACCACCAGCGTGATGTCCGCCGGGCTCTTGAGGAGTTTCTCCAGCACCGCGGTTTCGAAAATGATGTCGCCGTACAGAATGATCGTCCGGCCCTTCATCTCGTTCTCGGCGCAGAAGAGCGAATGGAGTTCGCCGGTCTCTTCGTAGCGATCGTTGTCGTAATACCGGATGTTGGGCAGGGTGATGGCTTCCTTCTTGTATCCCCTGATCAGGGCGATGTCTTTGATGTTGCACTCGTTCAGTGCGGCGACCTGACGTTCGAGAATGGTCTTGCCCTTGATGTCGAGCAGGCACTTGGGCTTGTCCTCGATCAGCGGCAGCAGCTGCTTCTCGAACCCCGCCGCCGCGATGATGGCGGTGATTTTCTCGCCGCCGACCGGCAGAAAGCGCCGCTCGTCCTCTTCCATCTGGGGCACGCCGACGATGTCGTAGACTTCCTTGAGCTTGACGATCCGGTCGTTAACCGATCCGGGCCTGGTATCCCGTTTGATCACGTCGAGGCTATCCCGCATGGCCTTGATGCTGGCCCGAACCAGTTGGTTGGCGTAAATCACGATCTTGAACCCGGCGTCTTCGAGTTCGGCGGCGGTTACCTGATCGAAGATCGTCGGCACGACGACCAGCGGGACGCGGCCTGACCACGCTTTGGCGACCGCTTTGAGTTCGTCGAAGGTCGGCGACTTCGAGTGGATGAGGACCGCGTCGGCGCCCGCTTCCGCGTATGCCTCGGCCCGCTTCAGCGCTTCCTCCTGCCCCCACCCGGCGATCAGCGCTTCCGTCCTGGCGATCACCACAAAGTCCTGCACCGTCTGCGCGGCCTTGGCGGCCTTGATCTTTCCGCAATGCTCTTCGATCGGGATCAGCTCTCGGCGGACTCCGGCGTAGAAGCTGCAGCGTTTGGGGTACACGTTGTCCTCGATGCAGATGGCCGCCACGCCGGCCCGTTCCCGGTCGGTGACGGTCCGCATTACGTTCAGCGCGTTTCCATAGCCGGTGTCGCAGTCGGCGATGATCGGAATGTCCACGACCTCGGCCATGTTGCGTTCGACCTCGAGCTGCTCGGTCGAGGTGATGAAACTCGCGTCGGGAAGGCACTTGAGCGAGGCGGAGATGGCGAACCCGCTGGCCCAGATGGCGTCGAAGCCCGCCTGTTGGATCAGCTTCGCGCTGAGGGCATCGTGGGCGCCGACGGCTTTGATGAGACCCGGACGTTGCAAGAGGCGACGGAGCTTCGTTGCGTTATGCATGGGGCCGCATCTTGCGAAAACGCTCGCCGCTTGTCAATGAAAAGTTTCGCCCGGCAGGCGCTGCGGTGCGCTTCTCTCACTGCGCGGTGGCGGAAGCGCCTTCGGTGAAGGATGAACGCAACGACTGGCTCTCGAAAAAAATAATGCCTTGATTCTCCCGTCCCCGGTAGCGGAGTGTGACCTCGGTCGTCGGTCCGCTCCAGGAGTAGAGCTGCACGGCTCCGGCCGCGATCTGACCGGGTGTCCGGTCCAGCGGACCGTACTGAGATTCGAGGTACGCCATGATTCGGTCGTGCTCGGCCTGGCCATGGTAACGGACCGTGACGCGGGCGAATTTTCCGTCCACGGTCGTAAACCGCATCGAGTCCACCGGGGCCCCGCCAAGCGGCGGCGTCCCCGATTTCAATTCGTAGGTCTGGAACCGCCCGCTTTCTTCGACTTTCACGAACGTGGCCGTTTCCGAGAACGTCGCACCCCAGGGGATGCCTTCGAACCCTTTAGGGTCGTTGACCATGGGCACGGCGCCGGCCGGTGATGAAAGAAGAAATGACGCAAGCCCAACGAGGAAAAGGAACAAGGGACCGGTTGTCCGTGAGCGTGCCGCCTGGTCGAGGGCCGTGTCCGCTCGAGTGAAAGGTCGCGGAATCGACAAGGTATTCATGGCCCTACCTCCGTCCGTTGCGGAATGAAAATTTGAAGAAGACAAGACTTCGCGCATCTTCACAACGATCAATCAAAACGTCGCGCCGCCGAGATCGGGGATCGGCATCATGCCTTCGGCAAAGGAAGGGGCCAGGGCACGGCTTTCAAAGAAAATGACCCCCAGGTCCCGCCGCTTATTATAGGTCAGGCTGATCTGACTTTCGTCGCCCTGCCACGCATACTCTTGAAACGCGCCGCCGGCGATTTGTCCCGGCGTCGCATCGAGAGGGCCGAACTTCGCCTGGAGATACCCGACGACTTTCTGGTGGGTGTCGCTTCCGTGATACTTGACGATGACCCTTGCAAACTTCCCGTCGACGGTCATGAATCGCATGGAGTCCACTGTGGCGGGGCCTAAAGGCGGGGGCCCGCCCTTGAGCTCATAGCCTTTGATGCGCCCTGCTTCTTCGGCGACCACAAAGTTCGCGGTCTCGGAAAAGGCGGCGCCCCAGGGGATGCCTTCGAACCCTTTGGGGTCGTTGGTCATGGGCACGGCGCCGGCCTGCGATGCGGTGAGGAGGAGAAATCCGGCGAAGAAGAACCGGATCCGTAAGCCGGCCGTGGATGAAGGCCGGGCTTGGCCGCAGGGTGTGAACGAGTGCTTGACGAGGCGACGAGTCAATGAAGCGTCCATGTCTTCACCTCTGTCAGTTGCGCTCACTCCCGCTCCAGGAAGGGCTTCACGGGCCATACCCTAGAGCGAAGCGCTGCTTGTTGTCGGCTATTCGCCAGGCCGGTTTCAGAAGTCCGCCATCGGTTCCGCTGTCAGGCGATTCATTCGCCGGTTTCCGACATCCCCTCATTAAACCGGGGCGCCAGCGTGCGGCTCTCGAAGAACACGAAGCCGCGCTCGCCGTTCGCCTCATACGTCAGATTGATCTCGGTGTCCGTGCCCCGCCAGGTATATTGCTGGTTCAAGCCGCGCAGCATTTGCCCCGGAATGCGTTCGATGCGGCCGAAGCGGGTTTGCAGATAGGTCAGCACGTGCTCGTGTGTTTTCTCCCCGCGGTAGCGGATCAGGACCCGCGCGAACTTCCCCTCGACGGCGGAGAATCGCATGCTGTCGACCGGCGTGTCGCCGAGCTTGGGCGGACCGTCCTTCAGTTCGTAATCTTGAATCAGCGTGCCGGCGTGGGTCAGCTTGAGGTTCGGCATGCCCGCGAGCGGGCGGCCCCAGGGAATGTCGTGAAAGCCTTTGGGGTCGTTCACCATCGAGACGACGGCGTGGGCCGGCAAAAGGCCGAGCTGCGGGATGAGCCATCCGACGGCGATCAGACTACAGGTGAGTGCGACGCTGGCGCGAACTCGTCTGACCAGGAACATGCAGCCACGCTCCTGCGTTGCAGCAGCACGCTAGCACGGTCGTGACGGCAACGCAACTGCGGTTGGTTGAGAATGCTCCGGTGCTTGGCTATAATGCGACCCGCTTTTGGGTGGCTACCGATGCGGTTTGTACCCCGGTGGTGGTGGGTGTGATTGAAAGCGATGCGTTCGTTCAGGCGCTCCAGGATAGAGGGGTTAATTTCTTCACCGGTGTGCCGGATTCCATCCTGGGCGGGATCATCGCCGAATTAATGGAACGGCGCGTCTATGTGCCGGCTGTCCGGGAAGATGAGGCTGTCGCGATGGCGGCTGGCGCCTACATGGCGGGCAAGATTCCGGCCGTGTTAATGCAGAACTCCGGGCTGGGCACTTCGCTGAACACCCTGATTTCGCTCAATCTGATCTACCGTCAACCCTGTATCTTGATCGTCTCGTGGCGGGGCTTCCAAGGGAAAGACGCGCCGGAACACTTGGTCATGGGGCAGACCATGACGCAACTGCTGGACGCGGTGCGGATCCCGCATCGGGCGCTGTCGGAACAGACGGTCATGGATGATCTGAAGTGGGTGGCGGAGACCTTTATGGAACAGCGTATCCCGGTGGCTTTGCTGATCAAGAAGGGAGTGGTGAAAGGGTTGCAGCCGTGAAGGCGCCATGCGTCGATGGTCATTCGTCGATCACCGATCAACGAATAATGATTGACGGTTAACGTTTGACGAGAGGAAATTGAATGAGACCGGAGCAAGGCACGCTCATCAGCCGGGCCCAGGCGATCGCGGCGGTGTTGGAGCTGCTCACCGACCAGCCGGTGATTATTTGCAACGGATTTCCGTCACGCGAGGCGTTCAAGATCGCCGATCGTCCGACTCATTTCTACATGATCGGATCGATGGGGGTGGCTCCGGCCATCGGATTGGGCGTGGCCTTGGCGAAACCGAACAAAAAGGTCGTGATTTTCGACGGCGACGGGAATGTCCTGATGGGCATGGGCACATTGGCGACGGTCGCCGCGTTGCGGCCCAAGAACTTTATCCATGTCGTCTTCGACAACGAAGTGTATGGCAGCACGGGCAACCAGCCGACGATCTCGAACGTCGTTCGGCTGGACCTGGTGGCCAAAGCCGCCGGGTATGTGAATGTCGAACGGGTACGCGAACGCGAAGATCTCGTGTACGAGTTCAAGGACATGCTTGAAAAAGACGGCCCGAGTTTTCTGCTCGTGAAGGTCAACGAGTTGGCGGAGGACGCGGGCCGGGTGATGCTGGAGCCGCCGGAGATCACCAGGCGGTTTATGAAAGCGATAGAATAGCGATCAGCCGTTAATGATCGGCTTTCGGTGACGCCTCCGGCACTCCCGCTGGTGGCTGATCCCGATAGCTGGGAGCCGCATCGTGATTCTTTTGAATCCCGGCCCCGTCAACGTGTCCGAGCGTGTGCGGCAGGCGCTGCACCGCCCGGATATCTGCCATCGCGAATCCGAGTTCGTGGAGCTCCTGCGCGGCATCCGCCACAAGCTTCTCAAGGCGTTCGTGCCGGGCGCCGAGTCCGAATATGCGGCGATTGTCCTGACCGGATCGGGCACCGCCGCGGTCGAGTCGGCGGTCCTGTCCTCGATTCCGCACGGCAAGCGAGTCCTCGTCATCAACAACGGGGTCTACGGGGAGCGGATTTCAAACATGGTCGGCCTCCACCGCCTCGGGGTCTCCGAGTTCAAGCTGGAGTGGGGGACGCGGCCCGATCCGGAAAAGCTCCGGCTGGCGCTCCGGCAGCATCCCGAGGTGCACGCGGTCGCCATGGTGCACCACGAGACGGCGACCGGCTTGATCAACCCGGTCAAAGAGATCGCGGATGTGGTTGACAGCCAGAATCGTGTCTTCATTCTGGATTCTGTGAGCGGCTTGGCGGGCGAGCCGCTGGATATTGCCGGGTCGCACATCTATATGGTGGCGGGGACGGCGGGGAAATGCATCCAGGGGTTTCCTGGGGTGTCGTTCGTCTTGGTCCGCCGGGGATTCATGGAGCGGATGAAGAGCTATCCCAAACGCTCCTGGTATCTGCACATCACCCATTATTTCGACGAAGACGGTCAAGAAGCCATTCCCTTCACGCCGGCGGTCCAGTTGTACTACGCCTTCGATGAGGCGTTGAATGAACTGTTGGAAGAAGGGGTCGCGAACCGGATTCAGCGTTATGGAAAAGCCGCGGCGCTCATCCGCCAGCGGATGAGCGCCTGGGGAATCAAGCCGGTTCTCGCGCCGGAGCTGCAATCCAACACGATCACGTCCTACTATCTTCCCGCCGGCTTGACCTATCGGACCCTGCACGATCGGCTGAAAGAGCAAGGCTATGTGATTTACGCCGGACAGGGGCAACTGGAAAACAAGATTTTCCGCGTTGCGAACATGGGCGCCCTGACGCCTCAGCAGATCGAAGGGTTTCTCCAAGCCTTCGAGCGCGTTCTGGAGAGCGCGGCCGTCCGCACATGAAAGCCGTCATCCTCGCGGCCGGAGTCGGCAAGCGGCTCTGGGCCATGACGCAGCATCGTCCGAAGTGCCTCATCGAATTCGGCGGGCGCTCGCTTCTTCTTCGGTACCTGGACGCGCTGGCGGGCGTGGGCGTCAGGCGAGCGACGGTCGTCGTCGGGTATAAGCAGGAGATGATCCGGGCCGCGGCGGGATCGACCTGTTGCGGCGTGGCCGTGACCTACCTGGTCAACGAGCAGTATCACCGCGGCAGCATCTCGTCTCTGTGGCTGGCCCGGACGGAACTGGACGACGACGCGCTCATCATGGATGCGGACGTGCTGTTTCATCGGGAGATCCTCCGCCGGCTGGTCCATTCGCCGTGGCCCAACGCGTTGCTGATGGACGAGACGGTCAAGCAGCAGGGAGAGGAATGCATGGTCGTGGTGCGCGGCGGGCGGGTGATCGCGCTGACCAAGCAGATGCCGTCGCAGTACGATGAAGCAGGGGAGGGCGTGGGGTTCCTGAAAGTCCGGCACGGCGACGCGCAGCACTTGGTAAACTCGCTCAAGGGTTATGTGGATCGCGACCTGTGGGACATGGAGTATGAAGACGGCCTGCTGGAATTCTTTCAGGACGTAAAGGTGGGGCATGAGAAAATCGGCGGTCTACCTTGGACCGAGATCGATTTCCCGGAAGATGTCGTGCGGGCGGAACGGGACATCTTGCCGAAGCTCGAATAAATAATGGAGGGGCATGGCGGCAGGATTCGTTTGCTGTCAACCGACAACCGCGCTGAGAAAGACAGGATGCCCTCGCATGACGATTGACGGGTGACGAATCACGTGCCGGTGAGCATGGGTGAGAGCGCGCTTCAGAAGCAGACGGACGTGCAGGGGCTGACGACGGCGATTCTGGTGACGACGGCAGGCGTATTCGCCGATGGGAGACAGGGCCTGTCCGAGGGCATCGGTCCGCTGACCAAGGTCGGAGGACTCACGCTGTTTCAGCGTGCGGTCTTGACGCTTGAGCGTGCGGGAGTGAATCAACTGATCGTCCTTGCCGGCCGCGAAGAGGAGGCGCTCAAGCGGGCGTTGCGCCGGGGCCCGGCGGCGACCGTCCCGGTGCGGTGGCGGCCGGTACGCGAGTTTCCGCTCGACGATCCTCGAACCTGGGAGGCGCTGGCCGAGGACGTCAAAGGGTTTTGCCTCATTGCGAGCACGCAGGCGGTCTTTTCCAAGGGATTGATCGAACGGCTCCGCGAGAGGCTGCGGGACGGGGAGGTCACGCTGGTCGTTCTCAGCGCTGGAGGCTCGTGGCGACGGGGAAGCCCCGGCAACCCTCCCGTCCGATATGAAGCGGATCGCTTGGTCGCGCTGGCCGCTCTCGCTGAACCGACCGAAGGTTGTGTCGCAGCCGATCTCCTGGTTTTGCCGGCCGGCCTGCTCGGCACCGCGCTCCGGCCGAGTCTGCTGTCGAGTTCCCGCTCGAATCAGGCGACCGTCTCAAGACCGTCGACGTCCCATCCGATCAGGCGTATTCTGGAGCAGGCCGCCCTCGACGGCCGGGTCAGAATCATGCCCGCTCAAGCGGGTCCTGGACAGTGGTATCAGGATGTGCGAGATGCGTCCGGCGTGAAGGCGGCCGAGCAGACTCTCTTCAGGTCCTTGACGGGCGAATTCGAAGGCTTCGTTGATCGCTACTTCAACCGTAGGGTCTCGAAACTCTTCACCAAGCTGTTTCTGGCGCTACGGTTCTCCCCCAACGCCGTCACGATCATCTCCACGGTCATCGGGCTGGCGGCAGCGGCGTGTTTCGCCATCGGTGGCTACGCATCCGGCGTGATCGCCGCGCTGCTCTTTCAACTGGCGGCGGTCATCGATTGCTGCGACGGCGAAGTCGCTCGGCTGACCTTCGCCGAGTCGCCATTCGGCGCCCGGCTGGATCTCGCGGCCGACAACGTCGTCCACATGGCGATCTTCGCCGGCATCGCCTGGGGTGCGTATACCCAACACGGCGGGAGCGACGGCGGGTGGATCCCCTTGATCGTGGGCGCCGCCGCGGTGCTGGGGAACGCCTGCTCGTTCTGGCTCGTGAGCCGCGCGCAGAAGATCCGTTCGACGCACGGTTGGAACAATCCCGTCCAAGCGGCCTGGTCGGACTTCATGCTCAGGAACGTGGCCAGCCGCGATTTCTCTGTGGTCGTGCTGCTCTTCGCGCTGATCGGCAAGCTTGACTGGTTCTTGTGGCTGGCGGCGATCGGTTCGACGGTGTTCTGGATGATCATGGCGTGGGTCATCCGCCCTTCGCTGGGCTCGCGTGGTTAAACTGCTCCTCTTGCTCCTCGGTTTCCTCACGCTCGCTGCGCTCGTGTGGCATATCGGGCCTGGTCGAATCTACGACGCGGCGACGCACCTCGGCCCCGGCACCTTGATCGTCATGCTCCTTCCTTCAGTGTTGATGTATGTACTCGAAGCGCATGGCTGGCGCCTGACGCTCGGGTCCCATGCAGTTGCCGTACCGTTCTGGCGATTGCTGGCGATCCGGATGGCCGGCGAAGTCGTGAACATGACCACACCGACGGCCTACGTCGGCGGTGAGCCGCTCAAGGCCTACTTCCTCAAGCGGTATCGAGTCTCGATGGTGGAGGGGCTTGCGTCGGTCGTGATCGCCAAGACCACGATGACAATCGCGCAGGTGCTGTTCATTCTCCTCGGCGTGGCGCTCGCGTTCTGGCTGCTCGACGGGTCGAGTTCGTCCGGGCAAACCGTCCTGGCGGCTTTCGTGAGCGTCGGCCTGCTCGTGTTCGGGGCGGCGGGGTTCATCATGGTTCAGCGCCGGGGCGTCTTTACGTGGCTGCTCGCGATGCTGCGGA
>JBBIOW010000004.1:23879-29116 GCA_037443165.1 Nitrospiraceae bacterium
GGTCTGGCTGCGGAAGATCGGCATCAAGGTCGCCTATCTTGAAGCGCGAGAGGACAAGCTGCGGTCCCTGGACAGGACAATTCTCGAATTCTATTCCCACAACCGGCGCGGGTTCTATTCTTCGACGGGAATGTTCTTCCTGGGGTGGTTCGCCGAGGCGTTGGAGGTGTACGTCATGATTTATTATCTGGGCGGGCCGGCGGAGCTTCTCTCGGCCGTCTCCATCGGCGCGCTCTCCGTCTTCATTAAAGGCGGGACGTTCTTCATCCCCGGCAGTCTGGGCGCCCAGGATGGCGGCAACCTGCTGCTCCTCACCGCCTTCGGATACAACGAAGTGACCGGCATGACCTTCGCCCTGTTGCGGCGATTTCGGGAGTTGGTGTGGATTGCGATCGGGTTGTTGTGCCTCGCTGCGTTAGGATATCGGAAGGAACCGGCACCGATCCGGTCATAACTTCGCGCGCTGGATGTGCGGGCGCGGGAGCCGCTGATCCGACTCCTTTTCGTTGCGCCGTCATCACTCCATCCTTCCTTGTGGCTTCTGTCCCCGTTTACAGGTGTTTGGCGCCTTGTTAGGATACGTCGCATGAAGGCTCTGAGGGCGCTCGTCTGGGCTTTGACAGCGGCGGTGTGCGCCGTTGCGTTCGGCTTTGTCGCCGGCAGTGTCAACCCCGGCGAAAAGGTGAACGGACTGTGGCTGGTTATCGCGGCCGCCTGCTTCTACGTGCTGGCGTTTCGGTTTTACGGCCGTTGGCTCGCGAGCCGGGTCGTCGAACTCAATGATTTGCGCATCACTCCGGCGCATCGATTGAACGACGGCGTCAACTTTCATCCCACCAACAAGTACATCCTGTTCGGCCATCACTTTGCGGCGATCGCCGGTGCGGGACCGCTGCTGGGACCGGTGCTCGCGGCGCAGTTCGGTTTTCTGCCCGGATTTCTCTGGCTGGTGATCGGCGCCGTGCTGGCTGGCGCAGTGCAGGACTTCATCATTCTGGTCGCCTCGATGCGGCGGAACGGTCGCTCGCTGCCGGAGATCGCACGTGACGAGCTGGGGGCCGTCACCGGCGCCGCGACGGCGGTGGCCGTGCTGTTTATCGTCGTTGTGGCGTTGGCAGGTCTCGGATTCGCGGTCGTGAACGCCCTGTATCGCAATGCGTGGGGGACCTTCACCATCGCGATGACGATCCCGATCGGCTTCCTTATGGGGTATTATCTCCAGCGGTTCCGCCCCGGCCGGGTAGGCGAGGTGTCGGCGCTGGGCGTGGCGCTGTTGATCGTGTCGGTCATCTTCGGACGGGTCGTGGCACAGTCGTCCGTCGCGCCCTGGTTCGAATATGAACGGTCCACCCTGGTGTGGTTACTGGCCGGCTACGGGTTTCTCGCTTCGGTTCTGCCCGGATGGATGTTGCTCGTGCCCCGGGGCTATCTGTCGACGTTTATGAAGCTGGGCGTCGTGGCGTTGCTCGGCGTGGGCGTGATCGTGATGGCCCCGACGGTCGAGATGCCGCGCGTCACGGCGTTCGCCCACGGCGGTGGGCCGATCATTCCCGGCGCGTTGTTTCCGTTCCTCTTTATCACGATCGCCTGCGGGGCGATCTCCGGCTTCCATTCGCTGGTCTCATCGGGCACGACGCCGAAGATGATCGAGCGCGAGTCCCACGCCCCGGTAGGGTACGGCGCGATGCTGCTCGAGAGTTTCGTCGGCGTGATGGCGTTGATCGCGGCGTCGGTGTTGATCCCAGGCGACTACCTGGCGATCAACACGACGCTGTCCGCGGATGCGCTGGCCACGATGGGATTTCCTGTCGCGCGCATCCAGGAACTCTCGCAGATGGTCGAAGTCGAGGTCGCCGGACGGCCCGGCGGGGCCGTGTCTTTGGCGGTCGGTATGGCGTCCATCTTCGCGGCCTTGCCCGGCATGGCCGGCTTGATGGCGTATTGGTACCAGTTCGCGTTGGTGTTTGAAGCTCTGTTTATCCTGACGACCATCGACACCGGCACACGGGTGGCGCGGTATCTGATCCAGGAGTTGGGGGGGCGCTTCTACGCACCGTTGCAGCACATTGGCTGGTGGCCGGGGGTGATCGCCAGCAGCGCTGCGGTCGTGGCGGCCTGGGGCTATCTCATCGGCACCGGCAGCATCTCGACGATCTGGCCGATGTTCGGTGCGGCGAACCAGTTGCTGGGGACCTTGGCACTGTGTATCGGAACGACGGTGTTGATCAAGATGCGCAAGTGGCGCTTCCTCTGGGTGACCTCGATTCCGATGGTCTTCGTCGGTGCGATCACGTTGACCGGCTGTTACGAAATGTTCGGCCTGTTTCTGGGGAAAGCGGCCGCAGTGAGCGCGGCAGGACAGGCGTTCGCGTTGTATCTGGATGCCGCGCTGGTCGCGGCCGTGGCGCTGCTGGCGATGATCGTGTTGGTGGACAGCGCGACGCAATGGTATGGGTATCTGGTGTTGAAGCGGCCCTTCACGAGCAGTGAGGTGGTCGTCATCGGCGGGTCAGCCGCACGGGCGCATCCGACGGCATGTGGCGGTTCGCAGTTTCCAATCAACGGATGTTGTTAAAACGGAGGAGGCTTTCCGGTGGCGGATCAGTTTTCATTCGATGTCGTGTCGCACGTGGACATGCAGGAAATGAAGAACGTGGTGGATCAAACGCTGAAGGAGATTCGGCAGCGATTCGACTTCAAGAACTCCAAGACCGACTTGACGCTAGAGGAGAAAGACAAGAAGCTGACCGTGGTGTCGGACGACGAGTATAAGCTCAAGGCCGTTCTGGACATCCTGAAAACCAAATGCGTCAAGCGCAGCGTTTCGCTGAAGGCGTTGAACTACGGAAAAGTCGAGGAGGCGCTCGGCGGAACCGTGCGGCAGGCGATTACGATCCAGAGCGGGATTCCTTCGGAAAAGGCCAAGGAAATCTCCAAAGAGATACGCGACGCCAAGCTCAAGGTCCAGGCGCAGATCCAAGGGGATCAAGTTCGGGTCCTGAGCAAGAGTAAGGACGAATTGCAGGCGACGATCGCGTTGCTCAAGCAGAAAGATTTCGGCATCGATCTCCAGTTTGTGAATTACCGTTGAGCCGGCGTGCCGGAGCAGATCCCAACCATGTTCTCAGTCGCGTGCTTCCCTTCGACGTAAGACGGCGGCGTACGCCTCGGGTTCGAGCGTGCATTCTTTCTCGCCTTTCCCAGCACCGGCGGCTCTCACTTGCGATTCCCTCCTCAAGAGGATGCTCGCAACCTTATGCTTCTCCGCCGTCGCGCTGGCCGGCTGCAGCCGGAGCGATCCGATCGTCGTCATTCAGCTCCATCCGACGAATCCCAACATCTTATACGTCGCGACGAACGACTATATCTATAAGACCCGGGACGGCGGGAAGACTTGGCAGAACATCTCGCGAGGCATGAGTCATTCCCGCGTGATCTCGATGGCCATTGATCCGGTCTATCCCGCGACGGTCTATGCCGGAACCAAAGGCGACGCGGTGTACAAGAGCTATGACGGAGGACAGCGGTGGGTGTCCCAGCGGGCGGGGTTGGACGATGCGACGATCACGTCCGTGGTGAATCAGTTCGTGTTCGACCCGACCGACAATGCGCGTCTCTTTGCGGCCACGACAATGGGGGTGTTCGAGTCGAAGAACGGCGGGGAAACCTGGGAGAAGCGGATGAACGGGATGAAGGAGGTGTTGATGGTCGTCAGCCTTTGCCTCGATGCGACCCGCCCGTCGATCATGTATGCGGGAACGAGCGGCGGCGTGTATAAATCCGTCGATCGGGCCGCACATTGGGAAAAAGTCAACAACGGCCTGGTGCCGCCGGAGATGGTGAAATCCTCCCGCGCGTTGAATGTGACGGCAGTCCACGTGGATCCCTATGAACCCGATATGGTGTACGCCGCCACGTTGAGCGGGCTGTATAAGTCGACCGATGCGGCTCAATCCTGGACTCGTATCGGGGAGTCGCTGCCGGACCAGATGATGATTTCCCTGCTGCTCGACCGATCCCGCGCTGGCGTGCTGTACGTGATCGGTCGCGAAGGGGTATTTCGGAGTGAGGATCGCGGAGCAACGTGGAAAGCGCTCAACACCGGTCTGGCGACGTTGAATGTTCGCTCCATCGCCCAAAGCCCGGTTGATCCGAAGACTTTCTTCGTGGGGACCAACGGGAGCGGGCTGTATCGCAGCCGTGACGGCGGCGAGACGTGGGAGCCGATGCCGCCGGTGAAGGCCGTTGAATAATTGCCGGCCGGGGTTGTTATTGCTCCGGGCGCGTGCTGCGGTTTTCCAACGACGAGCCGACGGACGACCCGCCGAGTGTCGACGTGATCGTGGAGTCCGGCAGATCGGAGCCGATCGTCGACGAACCCAGACTCGAGTCCACGGTCGAGTCCTGCAGATCGGATCCTACCATCGAGCGGGGAAGCGTGGAACCTACAGCGGATGGATCGCTGTTGAGGGTCGATTCTCCGACTGCCGGCCCTGCGCGAGGCGCATGGCCGATTTCGAATCCTGTCGGGCCTGTTGCCCCGATTTCTCGGCCGGTCTTGGGCGTAAGCCCGAGGCCTCCTTCATTGACGTTCAGCCCTGCCGATCCGATACTCGTTCCGGTCCTCGGGGTCTTTCCGATTTCCGTCCCGGTTGCGGGTGTGGAGCCGATCGTCAGACCCGTCTTCGGGCCAGAAGGGAGTTTGACCGGGCGAAACTCCTGCTGGATCGACTCCTCAAGGGCTCGAAGCTCCAGATCGACTTTCCCGGCCCCTTCAAAATCAAGTGTGCTGCGCTGATCGCGAAGCTCGCCGATCCGTTCCAGTCGGTGCCTGAGTTTCTGGAGGTCGGCCCTGGCCTTGGCGACGGGAGCAATCAAATCGCGGAAGGTGAACCCCCGGAGCTTGAGCTGTTCGCTGAAAAGTTTGGATTGCGCCATCGCCAACAGATCCGCGACTTCGTCGCCGAGATCTTCGATCGTCTCGAGTTCCGCCGGGTCCGTTTTGCAGCAATCCAGAAACCTTCGATAGTTTTCAAGAAACGCCGTGACCTCGTTTTCAAGATTTTCGATCTTGAGTTCGCGCCGGGGCTTTTCGATATCCGTTCCCGAATCTTCCCGCGTCTGCTTTTTCTCCCTCTTTTCCACCAGAGGGATACAGCCGGGTTCAGAAGCGGAGCCCGACTTTCGCTCCGGATGCAGCGCGGCGCCGAGCTGCTGGTCCGGTGTGCGTTCGGAGC
>JBBIOW010000004.1:29126-47665 GCA_037443165.1 Nitrospiraceae bacterium
AATAGTCAATGGGCGGAGCGGCAACGGCGTTGTCTAGGGCGAATCCGCTCACGATAAGAAAGGTCCCTAGGAAAAACATTGACCACCCCCTTAGTAAGGCAGAACACAGACCGAGAGATTGCCTGCGCTCGATCCGTGCACAGCGTTGCTCGACGGGCATTGTGACGCCCGCCTTCGAGAAAAGTCAACGAAACCTCGATTCCCGCCACCCTTGAAATGCCTTGCACGAATCGGATAGGCTGCGACCGCCGAAAAGGTCCCGTAAAATCAAGGGTTCGCGAGGCAATATGGCGGTGATCTACATTGAAAATGTGGCTCGTTATGCCGGCCAGGAAGTGACGATCCGCGGGTGGCTGAGGCACCGTCGCGAGAGCGGCAAGCTGCATTTTTTAATCATCAGGGACGGGACCGGCGACCTGCAAGCGGTCGTCAGCAAAAGGGCCGTGGGTGAGGAGCAGTTCGGCATTTCCGCCCGACTCACTCAAGAGTCTTCGCTGATCGTGACCGGCCGGCTGCGGCAAGACCCACGGGCACCGGGCGGGTATGAACTGGACGTCTCGCGGATCGAGCCGGTCCAGATTGCTGAACCGTTTCCGATTCAACCCAAGGAACACGGCGTCGGATTTTTGATGGAGCACCGACATCTCTGGCTTCGTTCCAGCCGCCAGCACGCTATCCTCAGAATTCGGCATGAAATCATCCGTGCCTGTCGCAACTTTTTCGACGAGCAGGGCTTTGTCCTCGTCGATGCGCCGATCTTTACTCCGAACGCGTGCGAAGGAACGACGACGCTGTTTCAGACTCAATATTTTGACGAAACCGCCTATCTCACCCAGAGCGGACAGCTTTACAGCGAAGCGACCGCGGCTGCGTTCGGCAAGGTCTATTGCTTTGGGCCGACGTTTCGCGCGGAAAAATCGAAGACGCGGCGGCATTTGATGGAGTTTTGGATGGTCGAGCCCGAGGTCGCCTTCGCGGAGCTGCCGGATATGATGGATCTGGCCGAGGAATTCCTCGCGTATATCGTGGAGCGGGTTCTCTCCGCTCGCCGCGCGGAACTCGCGACACTGGAGCGTGATGCCGGCAAACTCGAGCGGGTGAAGCGTCCGTTCCCCCGCATTACCTATGAGGAGGCCGTCTCATTGCTCCGAACAAAGGGCAATCCGATTCAATATGGCGACGACTTCGGAGGCGACGAAGAAACCCTGTTATCGAACGAGTTCGATCGTCCCGTCATCGTGCACCGCTATCCCGCCGCCTTGAAGGCCTTCTATATGCAGAACGATCCCGCCAAACCCGAGTTGGCGCTCTGTATGGACGTGTTGGCGCCGGAAGGATACGGCGAAATCATCGGCGGCGGACAGCGCATCCACGAATATGACAAGCTCCTGGCGCGTATTCGTGAACATAAGCTGCCCGAAGAGGCCTTCCGATGGTATCTCGACCTGCGGCGTTTCGGCTCCGTGCCTCATGCCGGGTTCGGCATGGGGATCGAGCGCGCGGTCGCCTGGATTTGCGGCCTCGACCATGTGCGCGAGACGATTCCTTTTCCCCGTATGTTGTATAAGCTCTATCCCTGAAGGAACACTCTCTTTTCGCGATGTCCCTGAACAGCGGGGTCGCGGTCATGGACCTTTTCTCCTCTCTAACGATCCGGATCGTTCCAACTTCTCGATGTCCTTTCCGCGCAGCTCATCCTCATGCCGAGCGCAAGAATCCGACGTCTGAAACGGTGGCCGGCGAGTCTTGCGGGCCGGATGTCTGGCCGATGTGGGGGCGGATAAAGAGGAGCATTCGATGTGAAGCAGGAAAGAGCCCTGAATTGAAAACATCCGAATACTGGCGGGTGTTGCTCAGTGAAGAGGCAGACTCTCAAAAAATGTCTCCAAACCTATGAAATTTCTGTTGACAAGTCTTTTCATGCGTGTATACTCCATCCCGGAAGTGGTAAAAAGTGGATGAGAGTGGAAAAGTCATAAGTAGCGGAGATTATGGTCATGTTCCGGTCATGCTTGAAGAGGTGTTGGCCTATCTGGCCTGCCGTCCTGGGGGGCGGTATCTCGACTGCACGGTCGGGCAAGGCGGGATGGCGGCTGCGATCCTAGAGCGCTGTGGACCGGACGGTATGGTGATCGGAATAGATCGCGATGACAGCGCCATTACGGCCGCGCGGCAGCGGCTCCGGCCATTCGAGGCCAGGGCACACCTCGTGAAAACGAACTTCAGCGACCTGAAGCACTGTCTTCATTCGCTGGCCATAGAGAAGGTAGACGGAGTGGTGTTCGATCTCGGGGTTTCCTCGGTTCAGCTCGACCGGCCCGAGCGAGGATTCAGCTTCCTGGCGGACGGCCCTCTGGACATGCGCATGGATCGAGCAGGCGGCACGACTGCGGAAGAATTAGTCAACCGCCTGTCCGAGCGCGACCTGGCGGATGTGATTTATCGTTACGGCGAAGAGCGCTTTGCGCGGCGGATCGCGAGAGCCGTCGTGCGTGCCCGCGAAAGAAGACCGCTGGGCACCACGTCCGAACTGGTCAGCGTGATCAAGCAAGCCGTGCCAGCTTCCTACGCTCATGGCCGCATTCATTGCGCGACGCGCACATTTCAAGCGCTGCGGATCGCCGTGAATCAGGAGCTGGCCGTGCTCGGTCCCGCGATCCGCGACGCCGCCGACGTGCTGGCTCCCAAGGGACGGCTGTGCGTGATCTCGTTTCACTCTCTGGAGGATCGCATTGTGAAAGAGACCTTCCGGTCGTTATCGCGGAGACCGGATGCCCGGTTGGCCGTTCTGACCAAAAAGCCGCGAACGGCGACCGAAGAGGAAAGAAGCCGAAACCCTCGGTCCCGCAGCGCCAAGCTGCGCGCGGCCGAGCGTCTGCCATAAGGAGATGCGCCGATGAAAACGTTGACGCTCCTGGCGGCCATGTTGCTTCTGCTCGCGTTTGTGTGGGAACGGGTCGACATCGTGAGGCTCGGCTATCGCATCGAGCGGCTGAAATCGGACAAAGTCCGTCTCGAGCGGGAACGGGATGAATTGCAGGTCAGAGTCTCGTCGCTCACGTCGCCGGAGCGGATCGCGAAGGTGGCGACAGAAAAATTAGGCATGGCTCCGCCTCGGCAGGATCAGGTGGTGCTGGTGCGGTTGGAACCCGAGGTACCGTCGCCCACCGCGCCGACGGAGTTCGAAATCCGACTGGCTAAGAGCGACGCGTTGAGAAAGGTGCGGTAATCAGTGGCAGGTTCCGCTTATCGGGCGCGGCGGTTCGCGGTCGCGCTGGTGTTCATGGCTGGGTTTGCCGCCGTCCTGATCCGGTTGTTCAACCTGCAAGTGTTGCAGGCGGCCGAACTGACCGTGAAAGCGGATCGGCAGCACAGCAAGACGGTCACGCTGGAAGGACCGCGGGGCACCATTTACGACCGACACGGGAAAATGCTTGCCATCAACGTCGAGGTGCCATCGGTGTTCGGGGTGCCGGCTTCGCTGGATAACCCGAGCGGGGTGGCCCGCTACTTATCCCCCGTTTTGCACGTCCGGGCCGCCGAGATCGAACGGAAACTCAAGCAGGACCGCAGCTTCGTCTGGCTGGCGCGCAAGCTGGATCCGGATCAGGGGCGGAGGTTGGAGCAGATGCCCCTCGATGGAATCGGTATCGTCATGGAGGGTCGCCGCTTTTATCCCAAGGGCCCGCTGCTCTCTCACGTTCTGGGGTTCGCCGGAATGGACGGACAAGGATTGGAGGGACTGGAGCGTCGATATGAAACCTATCTGCACGGGGAAAAGCGGATTGTCGTGCTGCAGCGCGATGCGCTGGGGCGCACCGTGTTCCCGAAGGACCTGAGGGAGCAGACGCCGGCCGCCGGCCACAGTCTCACGCTGACGATCGATGAGGTCATTCAGTATGTGGCGGAGAAGGAGTTGGAAGCGGCTGTCAACGCCACGCACGCGAAGTCGGGCATCCTCATCGCCATGGAGCCGCGGACCGGAGCGGTGCTGGCCCTCGCCCTCAGTCCTCGCTTCGATCCGAACGCCGTTGCGGCGCTGTCTCCCGATCGGTGGCGCAACAAGGCGCTGACGGACGCCTATGAGCCGGGCTCGACGATGAAGGTGATCGTTGGCGCCGCCGCGCTCGAAGAAAAGGTCATGACGCCCGGGTCTTTGGTGTTCTGCGAAAACGGGCGGATGACGGTCGCGAACACGATCATCCACGACCATGAGAAGTCGGGCTGGATGACCTTTGCACAGGTCATTCAACGGTCGAGCAACATCGGGGCTGCGAAGGCGGCCATGGCCTTGGGGGAGAACCGATTCTACCGGTATCTGCAAGCCTTCGGGTTCGGCGAACGCACGGACATCGACCTGCCCGGCGAAGCGACCGGGCTCCTGAAGAATCCGCGTAGCTGGGGACGCCGTTCGCTCGCGTCCATCGCGATGGGCCAGGAGATCGGCGTGACACCGCTGCAACTGATCGTCGCGGTTTCGGCGGTGGCCAATGGGGGCCTCCTGATGAAGCCGTATATCGTGTCCGAGATCCGCGACGCCGGAGGCCGTCTCGTCAGGCAGGGTGCCCCGCAAGTCAGGCGGCGGGTCATCTCCGCGGAAACGGCCGGCACGCTAAGCCGTATCCTCGAGGGAGTCGTGACGCAGGGGACGGGGACGAAGGCGGCGATTCCCGGCTTTCGTGTCGCAGGCAAGACGGGCACGGCGCAGAAGATTGATCCCCGAACCGGTGCGTATTCGCCGACGCAGTTCGTGGGTTCATTCGTCGGATATGTGCCGGCCGACGATCCTCGCCTGGCGATGATTGTGGTGATCGATGAGCCGCAAACAGAGGCCTGGGGCGGGTCGGTGGCTGCTCCTGTCTTTCGTCGGGTCGCTGAGCAAGTGCTCCCGTACCTCGGGGTCACGTCCAGCGAAGCGGTCAAGTTGGCGATGGCGATGTGAGCGGCGGGGCGAGATCTTCGGGAGCGGGCCATGACGCTGGACCAACTGATCGACCCGCTGAAAGATCGACTTCAGATCCTCGAGCGAAAAGGCGACCTGCGAGTGCCGATCACCGATGTGACCGACGATTCGCGCCGTGTGAAACCGGGGGCTTTGTTTGTCGCCGTCAAAGGCGAACGGGTGGACGGCCATGCGTATGTCCAGGCGGCGATTCGGTCCGGGGCTGGCGCCGTGGTGGCGCAACGGGAGCTGACCGGATGTGACGTTCCGCTGGTTCGCGTGAAGGATTCCCGCCTGGCGTTGGGTTGGCTGGGAAGCCGGTTCCACGGCGACCCGTCCGTCCGCCTTCGCATGATCGGGGCGACCGGGACGAACGGCAAGACGACCGTCACCTATGTCTGCAAAACGCTTCTGCAGGCGGTCGGCCGGCGGGTCGGGGTGATCGGGACGGTGGCGTATCAGATCGGAGCCGAGACGATCCCCGCCTCCCACACGACACCCGGCGCGCTGGATTTACAGGCTCTGTTGGCCCGCATGGTCGGCGCCGGATTGGACTCCGCGGTGATGGAAGTGTCCTCGCACGCGCTCGCGCTCGATCGCACCGTCGGCTGCGAATTTGACGTCGCGGTCTTCACCAACCTGACGCAGGACCATCTCGATTTCCACAAGGACATGGAAGACTACTTTCAGGCCAAATTGAAGCTCTTTACCGGTCTCTCCGCCGGCGGGATGAAGAGAACGTCCAAGCGGGCCGTGGTGAACGTGGATGACCCGCGAGGGGAACTCGTTCGCGCCGCCTGCGCCGTTCCTGTCTGGACGTATTCCATCCGAAACCGGTCGGACCTCCGCGCCGAAGACGTGCGTCTATCTCTGGGCGGCACGACGTTCACAGCCGCCACCCCGGGAGGCAGGTTCCCGGTCGAAAGTCGATTGGTCGGGGAGCACAACGTGTACAACGTGCTGGCGGCCATCGGGGTCGCCTTGCAGGAAGGGCTTTCGCCGGACGACATCCGCAAAGGCCTCGAACAAGTGCGCGACGTCCCCGGCCGGTTCGAGCGCGTCGAGGCCGGACAGGATTTCACGGTCGTCGTGGACTACGCCCATACGGAAGATGCGCTGGTGCGGCTCCTGACCGCGGCGCAGTCGCTCAAGACCGGCCGGATCATCACGGTCTTCGGCTGCGGCGGCGACCGGGACCGCGGGAAACGTCCCAAGATGGGGCGCGCGGCCGTCCAGTACAGCGATGTCGTGGTGCTGACCTCGGACAATCCGCGCACCGAAGATCCTATGGCGATCCTGCGAGAAGTGGAGGTCGGAGTCCGCGAGGCGCTGTCGGCCAAAACCGGGGTCCGGTACGATATGATCGCGGACCGCCGGCAGGCCATCAACGCGGCGATCCGTGAGGCTCGGCCGGGAGACATGGTGCTGATCGCCGGAAAAGGGCACGAAGATTACCAGATCATTGGCACCACCAAATTTCGCTTTGACGATCGCGAAGTGGCGAGAGAGGCCATCCTGAACAGGAGCCTGATGAGAGATGGGTGATGAATGACGGGTAATCAGTGATGAGAATCACGAATCACTCATCACTTCTCATTGGTGCCGATCACGAGCCTTGCCATGTCGCTTTTCACCGTTGAAGAATTGTTGGAAGTGATCAGCGTGAAGGTGCTCGCCGGGCGGAGCGAAGATTGGCTCAAACGGCGTATCGCGCGGCTTTGCACCGATTCCCGATCCGCCCATTCCGGCGATCTCTTTGTCGCCTTGAAGGGGGAGCGGTTCGACGGCCATCAGTTTGTCGAGGCAGCACTCCGTCAGGGTGCGATCGGGGCGATCGTCGAGGACCAGTATCGCCCTCTGGCCGCGAACATCATGAGCTCCAGCCGGCAGGGGACGAAGAAGGCAGAGCCGCTTCTGTTCGGCGTCCGGGATACCCTGTTCGCCTATCAGCAACTGGCCGCCCACCATCGCAGCCGCTTCACGATTCCCGTTGTCGCGGTCACCGGAAGCAACGGCAAGACCACCACCAAGGACATGGTCGCCAGCGTTCTGGCTCGGCGCTGGACGGTTCTTAAAACCGAAGGCAATTTGAACAACCGCATCGGAGTTCCGCAGACCTTGTTCCGTCTGACGCCGCGGCATGGGGCCGCGGTGATCGAGATGGGCGTCGACCAGAAGGGGCAGACCACCAGGCTCTGCGAGATCGTACGGCCGACGATCGGGTTGATCACGAACATCGGCCCCGACCATTTGGAGTTCTTCGGCAGCATGGAAGCGTCGGCCCAGGCCAAAGCCGAATTGCTGGATCTGCTGCCGCCGGATGGCGCGGTCGTGCTGAACGCCGACGACGCCTACTTCGACTATCTCGCCTCACGGGCCCGGTGCCGAGTCGTGTCGTTCGGACTCTCGCCGAAGGCGGATGTGCGGGCGCTGGATGTGCGGACGGATGAGCGTAAGGGCGCCGCATTCCGGTTGACGCTCCCGGGCAAGGCCCGCCCTGCGGCGGTCGCGATTCGGGCTCATGGGGCGCACAACGTCTCGAACGCGTTGGCGGCGGCGGCGGTGGGCCACGTGCTGTCGCTGGGCGGCGCGACGATCGCGCAGGGCTTGGCTCGGTTCCGCCCCGCGGCGATGCGGTCGCAGGTCGCCGAGCGCAACGGCGTGCAGATCATCAACGACTGTTACAACGCCAATCCGGCCTCGATGAAGGCGGCCATTCAGTTGTTGGCTGAGCTCGGTTCTTCCAAGCGGACGATCGCGGTGTTGGGGGACATGCTCGAGCTGGGACCGGAAGCCCGGACGTTGCATCAAGACGTCGGCGCCTTTCTGGCGGAGCGGAACATTTCGCTGCTCGTCGCCTGCGGCACGCTCGGACAGGGTCTCGCGGAGGGCGCGAGGCGGGGCGGGATGGCATCGGACCGTATCCTGGAGGTGCCGGATGCCGGAGCTGCGGCGGTGGTCGTGAAGTCTCTGGTCAGGAAAGGTGATGTCGTGCTGGTGAAAGCCTCGCGGGGCATGAGGATGGAGCAAGTCGCCCAGGTCTTGGCCGGATCGGGACGGAGGCCGCGCAAGAGGCGATGAGGTAGCGCCGTATCCCCATGCTGTATAACTGGCTGTATCCCTTACACACTGAATTTTCCTTCCTGAATGTCTTCCGCTACCTCAGCTTCCGCATCATCTATGCGGCGGTGACGGCGTTCTTGATCGCGTTCGTGCTGGCGCCCTGGCTCATCCGCAAGCTGCAGGAAATCAAATTGGGGCAACACGTGCGGGACGACGGACCCAAACGGCACCTGGCGAAAAGCGGGACGCCGACGATGGGCGGTCTGCTCATTCTGTTCGCCGTCGTCCTCTCCACCTTGCTCTGGGCGGATCTCACCAACCGGTATGTGTGGCTGGTCGTCATCGCCACTACCGGCTTCGGCGCGGTCGGCTTCGTGGACGACTACCTCAAATTCGTCAAAACCCGGTCCAAGGGGCTCACCGCCGCGCAAAAATTCACCGCGCAGATGCTGGTCGCCTTGGGCATCAGCCTGTTCCTGTACTCTCTGCCGGGCTATACCACCAAGCTCAGCGTGCCCTTCTTCAAGAACTTCACGCCGGACTTGGGATGGCTGTACGTCCCCTTCGCGATCTTGGTCATCGTCGGCGCCTCCAACGCCGTCAACCTCACGGATGGCTTGGACGGCTTGGCCATTGGTCCTGTGATGATCGCCGCGCTGGCCTATACGATCGTGGCCTACGTGACCGGCAACCGGATCATGTCGGAATATCTGCTCATTCCGCATATCGAAGGCGCGGGCGAAATCGCCGTGTTCACGGCTGCGATTCTAGGAGCGAGCCTGGGGTTCCTCTGGTTCAACACATATCCAGCGTCGGTCTTCATGGGCGATGTCGGCTCGCTGCCGTTGGGCGCGGCTTTGGGGACCGTGGCGGTGATCAGCAAGCACGAGCTGTTGTTGCTCATGGTCGGCGGTGTGTTCGTGATCGAGGCGATCTCGGTGATCTTCCAGGTCCTCTCCTACAAGTCGCGGGGCAAGCGGATTTTTCTGATGGCGCCGATTCACCACCATTTCGAGATGAAAGGCTGGGAGGAGCCGAAAGTCGTGGTCCGGCTTTGGATCATCGCGATCCTGCTCGCGCTGCTGAGCCTGAGCACGTTGAAACTGCGGTGACGGCGTTAGTCGGGTTTATACCAGACAAACCAAACAAACCAGACGAACCAGATAGACGAGAATGCCTGCCGCAAAGCCCAATATCGCAAACGTCGCAACCGCGGTGCAGGACCTCGCCGGCAAAGCCGTCACGGTGGTCGGTCTGGCCAGGAGCGGGGTCGCTGTGGCCCGGTTGCTTCTCGCCGCCGGAGCGCGGGTGACCGTGGCGGACCGGAAGGAGCGGAACGAGCTGGAACGCGCGCTTGCCGAGCTGGATTCCGCCGCGATCACGGTCCGAGCGGGGGCGGACTATGGATCGGCGTTCGAGTCGCCCGAGCTGATCGTGATCAGCCCCGGCGTGCCGTCCCGCGCTGAAGAATTGCAACAGGCCCGCGCCCGCGGCGTGCCGGTCATTGGTGAACTCGAGCTGGCCTCCCGCTTTCTCACGGCACCCGTCCTGGCCGTGACGGGAACGAACGGGAAAAGCACCACGGTGACCTTGATCGGAGAGTTCCTGGCGGAAAGCGGCAAGCGGGTGTTCGTCGGGGGGAATATCGGAACGGCTCTGAGCGAGGCCGCGCTCGCGGCGTATCGGGCGGGCGGGGAGGCATCTCCCTATGACTATCTGGTCGTGGAAGTCTCCAGCTTCCAGTTGGAAACCGTCGAGCGCTTTCATCCCTGGGTGGCCGCGCTGCTCAACATCACGCTGGATCACATGGACCGTTACGAATCGGTTGATGAGTACGCTGCGGCCAAGGCCAGGATGTTCGACAACCAAACAGCCGGCGATTATTCGCTGTTCAACCTCGATGACGAGCGCGTCGCGCGTCTGCGGGCTATGACTCGCGCGAAGGCGCTCGGCTTCAGCAGGATCAGGGCGATCGGCGAGGACTTCGACGGCGGAACGTTTCTGGAGGGCGATCTGATCGTGTCGACGGTCACGGGGCTGAGGCAAGAAATCTGCCGGCGGACCGAACTGCGGCTGCTCGGTCCGCACAATCTCGAGAACGCGCTCGCGGCCGTCAGCTTCGCGCTGCTGTGCGGCTGTCCACTCGATGCGGTTCGCCGCGTCCTGCGGACCTTTCCCGGCCTCGAACATGCGTTGGAGTTCGTGCGCGAGCGCGCCGGCGTCCGGTTCGTGAACGACTCGAAGGGAACCAACGTCGATGCGACGGTGAAAGCGCTCGAAAGTCTGGACCGGCCGATCTGGCTCATCGCCGGTGGGCGCGACAAGGGCGCGGACTTTTCCAAACTTCGGCAGCCCGTACGGGCCCGCGTCAAACAGGTCATTCTGATCGGCGAGGCGGCGTCGCGTATTCAGGAAGCGTTGGGGGGGTTCGATCGCGTGAGCCATGCCGCCACGCTGCGCGAAGCTGTGGAAGTGGCCGCGCAGGGAGCGAGTCCGGGGGACGTGGTGCTGCTCTCCCCGGCCTGCGCGAGCTTCGACATGTTCGCCGACTATCAGGACCGTGGCCGGCAGTTCAAGGCGCTGGTCAACGCATTGCCCTGACTGGCCGCGTGACGCGTGATGGATGATGCGCGGAAGGGGGACTCACGCGAGTAGCACGACCTGCGAGTCTCGCCTGTCGCGCTAACTGACGAGGCGCATGAATGTCGCAAAAAACAGCCGGCACGCTGGCGCTGCCGTGGCCGTCGTCCCGTCGGAAAACCCACAAGCGGGTTCCCGTGGACCGTACCCTGCTGGTCATCACCGCGGTGCTCGCGCTGCTCGGACTCGTCATGGTGTTCAGCGCGAGCGCGGTCGTGGCGGGGAACCGGTTCCAGGATCCCGGCTATTTCCTGAAACGACAGGTGGCCTGGCTGGCCTTCGGCTTCGCGCTGCTGCACGTGACTTCCCGTATCGACTACGCGGTCTGGCGGAAGCTGGCCCTGCCGATTCTAGGGCTCTCGGCAGTGCTCTTGATCTTGGTGTTGATCCCCTCGGTCGGCGTCGCGGCCAAGGGGGCGAGGCGATGGCTGCGGCTGGGGCCGATTTCGGTGCAACCGGCAGAGATCGTCAAGCTGGTCTCGGTGATCTACCTGGCGGCGTATCTGGCGAAAAAAGAGGACAAGATTCGCCTGTTCGCCAAGGGGTTCCTGCCGCCGCTGATCGTCGTCGGAATGCTGAGCGGGTTGGTGTTGCTGCAGCCGGACCTGGGGACTGTCGTCGTGATGGGACTGGCGACGGCGGGGATGTTGTTCCTGGGCGGGGCACGACTGATGCATCTGATAGGTTTGGCCCTCTGCGCCCTGCCGGTCGGCTTGGCGTTGGTGCTGGGGTCGAGTTACCGGCGTCAACGGCTGCTGACGTTTCTCTCTCCGTGGAAGGACGCATCCGACGCCGGCTTTCAGGTCACCCAGTCGTTTCTCGCGTTCGGCAGCGGCGGCCCCTTCGGCGTCGGATTGGGAGAAGGCAAGCAAAAACTCTTCTTTCTTCCGGAAGCCCACACGGATTTTGTGCTGGCCTTGGTCGGCGAGGAATTGGGGTTGGTCGGCACGTCGGCGATCATTTTGCTGTTCGCGATCTTCCTGCTGAAGGGATTTCAGGTCGCTGGACGGGCGCGGATGCCGTTCGGCCGGCATCTGGGAATGGGGATCACGCTTCTGGTTGGCATTCAGGCGCTGATCAACGCCGGTGTCGCCACCGGGCTGTTGCCGACGAAGGGGTTGACCTTGCCTTTTGTGAGTTATGGAGGCTCGTCACTGGTGGTCAATCTGGTCGGCGTCGGTCTGTTGCTCAGCATTTCCCGGGATCGGCAGGGAGGTCGGCAGGCCGGCGGGCACCGGAGCGGCTATGGGAACGGATCGGGCGGCTGATGAACATCGTGATCGCGGCAGGCGGGACAGGCGGTCACCTCTATCCGGCCGTGGCCCTCGCCCGCGAATTCCTGCGGCGGGACCCGCATGCCGGCATCCTCTTCGTTGGCACGGTCCGTGGCATTGAATCGAAGGTCTTGGCGCACGAGGGCTTCGAGTTACGGCTCATCGCGGCCAAGCCGGTGATGGGGCGAGGATTCGTCCAGGCGGCGACGGCCCTGCTGTTCCTCCCGATCGGCATCTGGCAGTCGATCGGCATCCTGCGCCGGCGGCGGGCGGACCTCGTCATCGGCGTGGGCGGGTACACGAGTCCCGCAGTGCTGGCGGCGGCCTTTCTGTTAGACATCCCGCGGGTCATTTTGGAACCCAATGCCTATCCCGGCATGGCGAACAAAGCTGTGGGGCCTTTCGCACAGCGGGTGTTTCTGGCCTTCGAGTCCGCGGCCGGGGCCTTTGCGCCGTCGAAGGTCCGTGTGGTTGGAACGCCGATCCGGCGAGCCTTCTTCGAAGGCGCAGACGCGCCATTCGTCCCTCGTTCGCGGGATCGAATGACCCTGCTGATTTTCGGCGGGAGCCAGGGAGCGAAGGCCATTAACTCGGCGATGATCGAGGCGTTGCCGGACTTGGTGGACATGCGAGAGCGGCTTGCGGTAACGCACCAGACAGGAGACGCGGACCATGCCCGGGTTAGCGCCGCCTATCAAACGGCAGGATTCCATGCGGAGGTCGTGCCGTTCCTCTACGACATGCCGCAGGCCTTGCGCGCGGCCGACCTGGTCGTTGCCCGCGCCGGCGCCATGACCATCGCGGAGGTCACCGCCTGCGGTAAGCCTGCGATTCTGATCCCGCTCCCGCAGGCGATCTACAACCACCAGGCGCGCAATGCGCAGGTCATGGAGTCGGCCGGGGCGGCCGTCGTGCTGCCTCAGGCGGAGTTGACCGGACCGAAACTGGCGCGGACGATCAAGGAGCTGTTGCAGGATCCCGCGCGGTTGACCCGGATGAGCGCCAGAAGCCTGGCGATGGGGCGAACCGATGCAGCGGCAGCGATCGTGCAGGAATGTTACGCGCTGATGGGGGGAGATCATGAGACCGACCGGTCTGTTGGAGCGGGGAGAACGTGAGCAGGTTGTCATGCGGTCGGACGAGGGCTGCGGCGGTCGCAGGGTGGTAAGCCGGGTGTCCATGTTCAGGAAGACGCAACATATCCATCTGGTGGGGATCGGCGGAGCCGGCATGAGCGGCATCGCCGAGGTCCTCCTGACGTTGGGCTACAAGGTGACGGGCTCCGATCTCCATGAATCCGAAACGACAAGGCGCCTGGAGGAGCTCGGCGGCCGCATCTTCATCGGCCACCAGGCGTCCAACGTGGGTGAGGCGCAGGTCGTGGTGATTTCTTCGGCCGTCGCCCCAACCAATCCTGAAGTGACGGAAGCCAGGGCCAGGAAGATTCCGGTCATCCCGCGCGCCGAAATGCTGGCCGTACTGATGCGGTTGAAGTACGGCATCGCGATCGCCGGTGCGCACGGCAAAACCACGACGACCTCGATGGTCGCGAGTGTGCTGGCGCAGGGCGGACTCGACCCGACGATCGTCATCGGCGGCAAAGTGAACGCGCTCGGCAGCCACGCACGCCTGGGGCGCGGGGATCTCCTCGTGGCCGAAGCGGACGAAAGCGACGGCTCCTTCTTGCGGCTGTCGCCGACCATCGTCGCGGTGACGAACATCGACCGGGAGCATCTCGATCATTACGGCTCGATGGAGCGGCTCAACGAGAGTTTTCTGGAGTTCATCAACAAAGTCCCGTTCTACGGATTAGCGGTCCTCTGCGCCGACGACGAGCGGATCCGGTCGCTCCTGCCCCGGGTCGTGAAGCGCTACCAGACCTATGGATTGCAGGAGCAGGAAGAGGCGCCGCCGGACTTTCGGGCGATGGACATTTCGTTGAAGCAGTGGGGGGCCGAGTTTCGGGCGTATTTCCGCGGAAAAAATCTCGGCCCCTTCCGCTTGGCGACGCCGGGCGTGCACAACGTCTCCAACGCGCTGGCGGCCATCGCGGTTGGGATGGAGCTCGACGTGCCGATCGACCTGATCCGCAAAGGATTGGCCGCCTTCACCGGTGTGGAACGCCGCTTCCACTTGCGGGGCGAGCGGGGCGGGGTCATGGTGGTGGACGACTACGGCCATCACCCCACGGAAATCAAGGCGACGCTGGCCGCGGCGAAGCAGGGCTGGGACCGCCGGGTGGTCGTGCTCTTTCAGCCGCATCGGTACACCCGCACGCGGGACTTGATCGACGAGTTCGCCCGTGCCTTCGACCGGGCCGATGTGCTGTTCGTGACGGACATCTACGCGGCGGGCGAACAGCCGATTCCCGGCGTGTCCGGCGAGAAGTTGGCGGCGACCGTGCGGGCCGCCGGCCATCCCTCGGTGATCTGGGTGGAGCGGAAAGAGACGCTACCGGATCAGGTGCTGCCGGTGCTCAAGCCGGGCGATCTCGTGATCACGCTGGGTGCCGGAGATATCTGGAAAGCCGGACTGGGATTGTTGGATCGATTGGCGTCATCGGCTCAACCATGACGGTCATGGACCGGCGTCGCGGGCTATCGAAACGGTCTTGGAGCCCGCCGATGCGCGACCTCCGCGCGGTCGTCGCCGGCCTCAAGGGGACGGTGAAATTTCATGCGCCGCTGCGGGACTACACCTCGTTCAAGATCGGAGGGCCGGCGGATGTGCTCGTGGAGCCGGCCGATGTCGTGGACGTCTGCCGGTTGGCGAGACAGGCGACTGCGGCCAAGGTTCCGATCTTCGTCATCGGCGGGACCAACCTGCTGGTGCGGGACAAGGGCATCCGAGGCGTGGTCGTCAGTCTGTCCCGGCTCAGGGCGATCAAGGACGAGCCGCATGACATCGTCTATGCGGAAGGGGGGGTCGGCATGCCGACGCTGGTCCGCCACGCGATCCGCCGTTCGCTCTCGGGGCTCGAATGGGCGGCGGGAATCCCCGGCACGGTGGCGGGCTGCGTGGTGATGAACGCGGGCACGAGGCTCGGTGACATGCAATCGGCGGTGAAAGCGGTGCGGATCGTGGATCCCAAAGGGCGCGTCGTCGAGTGCCCCGCGTCGGATATTGAATTCAGCTACCGACGCGCGAAATTGCCGAAAGGCATCGTCGTGGGCGTGTGGCTTCAGCTCAAGCCCGGTTCCCGCCAGGAGATCGAGCGGGTGGTCAAAGACTACCTGCGCTATCGCAAGGACACGCAGCCGTTGACGCTTCCCAACGCCGGCTGCGTGTTCAAAAACCCCGGAAAAGAGCCGGCCGGGAAGCTGATCGAGGCGGCCGGGCTCAAGGGAGTGCGCATCGGCGACGCCCAGGTGTCCGAGAAGCACGGCAACTTCATCGTGAACCGAGGACAGGCGCGGGCGGCGGACGTGATCGCGTTGATCAAGAAAGTCGGCCGCGAAGTGGAACAGCGGACCGGCGTCAGGCTGGAATTGGAATTGAAGATCGTCGGGCAAGAGTAGGGACGATAGCAGGGGGTTTGTTTGGTTGATCTGGTTTGTTTCGTGCCGAGATGCCGGGAGAACATCCGAGTTGAAGAAACAGGGCAGCCTCACAACCAAACGAACCAGATGAACCAGATAAACCAGATAAACCAGACAAACCGGTGCCTATGCCGCTGACCAGAGCCCGTATCGGCGTGCTGATGGGAGGCCAGTCCTCCGAGCGGGAAGTCTCGCTCCGGACCGGTCAAGCCGTCCAACGGGCGCTGGTCCGGCGCGGCTATGATGCGGTGCCGATCGATGTCGGGCCGTCTCTCTACAAAGACTTGCAGGAACACAAGATCGAGCTGGCCTTTTTGGCGCTCCACGGTCCGGGCGGCGAAGACGGTGCGATCCAAGGATTCCTGGAAACGATCGGCCTGCCCTACACGGGGTGCGGGGTGCTGGCGAGCGCGATGGGGATGGACAAGGTGACGGCCAAAGCGCTGCTGACCCAACACGGTGTGCCGGTGCCTCCGGGAACGACGGTCAAGCGAGGAGACGCGATGTCGAGCGGGCGCGTCCTCCGTTCGGCCAAGTTGACATGGCCCGTCGTCGTGAAACCGGCTTCGCAGGGATCGACCATCGGGGTGAGCGTCGTCCGCAAACCGTCGCAGTGGAAAGACGCGCTGGCGCTCGCCCATCGGTACGATCGGCAGGCGCTGGTGGAGGCCTACATTCCGGGACACGAAATCACGGTCTCTCTGCTCGGTGAAGGAGAGGGAAAGGTCTCCGCCCTGCCGGCGGTGGAGATCGTGGCGCCGGGTGGGTTCTACGACTACACCGCCAAATACCAGAAAGGGAAAACTCGGTACCTGTGCCCGGCCCCCCTGTCGGCCAACATGAGCCGCCGGCTGCGGGAGTTGGCGGTAAAGACCTACGAGGTATTCGGCTGTGAGGGCGCGGTACGGGTGGATTTCCGTGTCACGCCGCGCGGACGTCCCTACGTGCTAGAGATCAACACCATTCCGGGCATGACGGAGACGAGCCTGCTGCCGATGGCGGCGGCCCAGGCTGGGATCGACTATGACACCTTGACCGAGCGCATTCTCGAATCCGCGCTCAGACGCGCCGCCCGTCGGTGAGTCGGAACCGGATGAGGGTGAGGGAACTGGGGTTCATGATCGAGAAACGCGTCTCGCTGCAGGGGCGGAAGAAGCGGGCGGAGGGACCCAGGCCGAATCAACGGCACGGTCGCGGGCCTGAACCGGGAAGCGCGGCCTGGGGGCGGAGGCGCGAGAAACGGCACCGTTCGCTTCGCCGGGGGCTTCGGTTCGCCGGGTGGCTGATGCTGAGCGGGCTGGCCGTGTGGGGAGCTCCCGTGGTCTCGCGGGAGGTCGGTTCGGTCATCCGCCAATGGTTCGCTATCCAGGCCGTGACGGTGCAGGGGCTTGATCGCGTGACCAGGCAGGAGATTCTCGATCGGCTGTCACTGAAGGAAAACGCGACGCTGTTTTCCGTGCACCCGCAGGAATTGGCTGATCGGCTCGCCGCGCATCCCTGGATCAAAACGGTGGAGATCCGGCGCGTGCCGTTTCACGAGTTGCAGGTGACGGTCGCCGAACGCAAGCCGGCGGCGGTCGTCAGGACGGCCTCGGGAGGTTTGCTCACGGATGACGAAGGACATGTGTTGTCAAAGGTGGGAGGCGGCGACGAGCCGACGCTCCCGCTGCTCACCGGGATCGATTCCAAAGGACTCTTGGACGGCGATCCCGCCGCCCGCCGTGCGACCAAGGCCGGTGTCGACCTGGCGAACCTGGTGGCTCAGACGCTCGGCGGCCGGGTCGAAGTGGACGTCGGGAATCCGGCCAATCTTGTCGCCTCCGTCCGCGGCGTGCGATTCCAGTTCGGACGGTCCCCGGTTGACGAGCAGTGGGAGCGGTTCCGAAGGATCAGACCGGCGCTCCGCTCCGTGACGTTCGACGAAGACGGGCACGGGCCCAGCGAGATCGACCTGCGCTATTCCGGTCGCGTGATCGTTCGAGAAAGGGGGTAAGCGGTGCCGAAACGAGACCAGATTCTCGTGGGGCTGGATATCGGGACGACCAAGATCTGCGCCATTGTCGCTGAAGTGACGGATGACGGCGCGCTGAACATCATCGGAGTCGGGTCCAGTCCGTCGCGTGGTCTGCGCAAGGGGGTTGTGGTCAATATCGAAAGCACCGTCGAGTCGATCAAGAAGGCGGTCGAGGAGGCGGAGCTGATGGCTGCCGTCCAGATCAATTCGGTCTACACCGGTATCGCGGGCAGCCATATCTCCGGGGAGAACTGCAAGGGCGTGGTGGCGTTGAAGAAGGGGGAGGTGACGCGCGAGGACATCCAGCGGGCGGTGGAAAGCGCCCGCACGTTGGCGGTCATTCCCCACGAGCGACGCATCCTGCACGTGCTTCCCAGGGAGTTCATGGTGGACGACCAGGACGGCGTCCGCGAACCGCTGGGCATGTCCGGCAACCGGTTGGAAGTGAACGTGCATGTGATCACGGTCGCGGTCACCTCCGCGCATAACATCATCAAGAGCGTGAACCGGGCCGGCCTGGATGTGGTGGACATCATTCTCCAGCCGTTGGCCTCCAGCGAAGCGGTGCTGAGCCCGGAAGAGCGCGAATTGGGTGTCGCGATGGTGGATCTCGGCGGCGGCACGACGGACCTTGCCATTTTCCTGGACGGCAGCATTCGACACACGGCGATCCTTCCGATCGGCGGACAGAACCTGACCAAGGATCTGGCCATCGGGCTCCTCACCTCGCAGACCGAGGCGGAGAAGATCAAGATCCAGCACGGGATCGCGAGGAATGAGTTGATCCACGGCCATCAAATGGTGGAGGTGCCCTCGGTTGGCGACCGGCCGCCGCGGACCGTGTCGCGGCGGGACATCGCCGACATCCTCGAGCCGCGCGTGGAGGAGATGTTCGATCTGGTGAAGCGCGAGATCGCCAGGGCCGGGTACGAGGGGATGTTGGGCGCGGGCGTGGTGATCACCGGGGGCACTTCGCTGCTGGAAGGCATGCCGGACGCGGCGGAGAAAGTGCTGAACCTGCCGGCGAGGCGGGGAACACCCGGCGGGGTCGGCGGGTTACGGGACAT
>JBBIOW010000004.1:47675-54186 GCA_037443165.1 Nitrospiraceae bacterium
GTCAGCAACCCGATGCATGCGACGGGGGTGGGCCTGTTGTTGCACGCCCGGCACCACGCCGAAGAATTGGAAACCGCCGGGCTGCGGCGCGGGCGTCCCCTGGGGCGCGTATTCGAGCGCATGCGGTCGTGGATGTTCGAGTTTTTTTAACCTCGCCTGCGAGCTTTCGAGCGGGCGCATCGCACAAAGGGAGGTGTCGCGATGTTTGCATTTCAGGAGGATATCCTGACGCCGGTCAGGATCAAGGTCATCGGCGTAGGCGGCGCCGGCTGCAACGCGGTCAATACCATGATCGGAGCCGGGTTGAGCCGGGTGGAATTCATCGCCGCCAACACGGACGTGCAGGCGCTCGAACGCGCCCACGCTCCCTTTAAGATTCAGCTCGGGCCGGAGCGGACCAGGGGCTTGGGCGCCGGCGCCAAGCCCGAAATCGGCAAGGAATCGGCCTTGGAAAGCCAGAACCAAATTCGGGAGGCGCTGGAAGGGGCCGACATGGTCTTCGTGACGGCGGGCATGGGAGGCGGGACCGGCACGGGCGCGGCGCCCATCGTCGCGGGCATCGCCCGGGAACTGGGGATCCTCACGGTCGCGGTGGTGACCAAGCCGTTCCAATATGAGGGACACCGGCGGATGGCCTACGCCGAAGAGGGGCTGCGCGACCTGCGCCGGCAAGTCGATACGCTCCTGGTCATTCCGAACCAACGTCTGTTGAGCATTGTGGACAAGGCCACCCCGTTGCTCGAGGCGTTCAAGGTCGCGGACGACGTACTGCGACAGGCGATTCAGGGCATCGCCGACGTCATCACCACGACCGGCCACGTCAACGTGGATTTTGCCGACGTGCGGACGGTGATGAGCCACACGGGTCGGGCGGTCATGGGCATGGGCGTCTCGCGCGGCGCCAATCGCGCAATGGAAGCCGCGCAGAAAGCGATCTCCAGCCCGCTGCTCGAGGACGGCGGTGTCGAGGGGGCGCGCGGGGTTCTGCTCAATATCACGGGCGGGCCCAACCTGTCGCTGCACGAGGTGGATGAAGTGGCGTCGATCATCAAGGAAGCCGCTGACGCGGAAGCCAACATCATCGTCGGCCAGGTGATCAATCCGGATATGGGCGACGACCTGGTCGTGACCGTCATCGCCACCGGGTTCGAGCGGGACGAGCAGCACGCCAAACCCGCCGTCGCAGCCGCCGAGCGGGTGGCGGCGAGAAGTCCTCGCACCGCCCAACAGGTGTTGGCCGGCGTCCACGCGGGCGGGCCGGACCTGCCGCATCGGGACCTGGACCGACCGGCGTTTCTTCGGAAATTGAGCGAGCAACGGGAAGCGCAGGAACGGCTCAGCTTGATGGCCGATGACGAGTGGGACGTCCCGACGTTCCTGCGCAAGCAGGCGGACTGATTCGTCAACCGCCGTTGGTCACTCGTCAATGGGGAGAGGGCCTTGAGCGGTGAGCGCTCAAGGAGCCCGTTCGGAGATGACGAATTTGGTGATCACATTGCCGGCCTTTGCCACGGCGCGTGACGGCGTGCGCCACTTCTTCGGTACGCGCAGACAGCCGGAGCGGATTGAAGCGGGCGACGGCTTGACGGTGGTGTCGGTGCAACAGGTGCACGGGACCGATGCGTTGATCATCGATCGGCCCGTACGGGCCGGCGACACATTCGGTAGCGGCTGGGACGCCCTGATCACCGATCAACCGGGCGTGCTCCTGACGATCCGCACGGCCGACTGTGTGCCGGTCTTGTTGCATGACCGGAGGCGCGGCATCGTGGCTGCCGTACACGCCGGCTGGCGCGGCGCCGTCGCGGGCATCGTCTTGAAGACACTGGACGCGATGAAGCGACGGTTCGGGTCCGAGCCTTCTTCGGTTCATATGGGCATCGGTCCTGCGGTCGGACCCTGCTGCTACGAAGTGGACGAGCCGGTCCTGGCTCGGTTGAGAGCGGGCTTTCGCGGATGGCGCTCCGTGGTGCGCGAGCGCGGGCGCGGCAAAGCGATGCTGAACCTGCGGGAGTTGGTGCGGCAACAGGCCCGATCGGTCGGCGTCGAGGAAGGAAGGATCCACAGCGTGAACGTCTGCACGGTCTGCCATCCCGACCTGTTCCACTCGTATCGTCGCGAGGGGACCGTGAATGGCACGATGGTCAGCGGCATCGTTCTCCTGCGCCGACGCGGCGGGGAGAAACCGTGCGACGTGAAATTCTGACAAACACGCCGGCCTTCCGGTAGAATGTGTGGGTGATGCGTGAAACGTGACGCGCGGAACGCAACCGTCAACCGGGAGGCATCGGGGTTCTCCAGGGGCGGTCGACGATTGACGAACCGCTGCATGATGACATGATGATCGGTGGCAAGTTGAAGGCCGGTGTATGCCGGTGCACGACTGGCGGTCGATTCCGTTGACGGCTGCGCCTGAATCCCATGCGATCGCCCGCAACATCCGGACCGTCCTCTGGAACATTCGTCGCGCCGCCGAGCGCGTCCGGCGTCAACCCGACCGCATCCGGTTAATCGGCGCGACCAAAACGGTCCCCGCGCCCCGCCTCCGCGAAGCCATGGCCGCGGGCCTGACCGAGTTCGGCGAGAATCGGGTGCAGGAAGCGCTGGAGAAAATCGAACAGATCGGGCCCGGGCTGGCGCGCTGGCACTTCATCGGCCGGTTGCAGCGGCGGAAAGCCAAAGCGGTCGTCGGGCGGTTCGATCTCATCCATTCGGTGGACAGCGTCGAGCTAGCGGCGGAGATCAACCGCCGGGCGGCTCAGGCGGGGATCAGCCAGCCGGTCTTGCTGGAGATCAACATCGGCGGAGAGGCCAGCAAAGGGGGGTTCGCCCCGGGCGCTGTGGCGGAAGTCCTCCCGGAGCTGAATGCCATGCCGCACTTGCTCATCCGTGGACTGATGACGATTCCACCGCCGTCGGCCGATCCGGAAGACGCGCGCCCGTATTTCCGGAGACTCCGGGAGCTGGCTCGGTCGCTGGCGTGTTCCGGTCTGGAGCGGATCAGCATGGACGAGCTCTCGATGGGGATGTCGCACGATTACGAGGTCGCGGTTGAAGAAGGCGCGACGATGGTGAGGATCGGCACGGCGATTTTCGGAGCGCGTCATGCCTGATGGCGTGGACGGGAAGAACCTCGCGTTCATCGGCGCCGGCCGGATGGCCGAGGCGCTGATCGGAGGGTTGCTCGCTTCGCGGGCCTGCGAGCCGAACCGCGTGTGGGCGGCCGACCCGGACGCCGCGCGTCTGGACGTCATGAAACAGCGGTTCGGCGTGCGGGTCGGCTCGAGCAACCCGGCGGCGGTGCAATGGGGCGATGTGGTCGTCCTGGCGGTGAAGCCCCAGGTTCTGGCCGACGTGTTGAACGAGCTTGCTCCGGCCTTGCCCGGCCGTCTGATCATCTCGATTGTGGCCGGTGTCTCCGTGCAATGGATCGCCAGCCGGGTGCCGCAGCCGGCGCGAATCATCCGCGCGATGCCGAATATGCCGGCTCTGGTGCGGGAGGGCGTGACGGCCTTCTGTTGCGGTCCCGGAGTTGGCGGAGAAGACAGCCGAATCGCGCGGGCGCTGTTTGAATCCGTCGGCCGAGTTGTGACGGTGGAGGAGCGGTTGATGGATGCAGTCACAGGCCTGAGTGGCAGCGGACCGGCCTATGCGTTCGTCGCGATCGAAGCCCTGGCGGACGGCGGCGTCAAGATGGGGCTACCGTGGGCCGTGGCGGAACTGTTGGCCGCCCAGACGCTGCTAGGCGCAGCCCGCATGCTGCTGGAGACGGGTGAACATCCTGGCGCGCTCAAGAACCGGGTGGCCTCTCCCGGGGGAACGACGATCGCCGGGCTCCATCGGTTGGAAAGCGGCGGCTTGCGGGCCTGTTTAATCGCCGCCGTGGAAGCGGCCACACGGCGGTCGGAGGAGTTGGGACGCTGATGTTCGTGGCGGCCAACGTGCTGGAAGGGATCGCCCATGTGGCGGATTGGGTCCTCACACTGTATATGTATGTCATCATCGCCCGAGCGCTGATTTCCTGGGTGAATCCCGATCCCTGGAATCCGATCGTGCAATTTCTGGAACGGGCCACGGAGCCTGTGCTCGGTCCGATCCGCCGGTGGCTCGGGTGGAGGATGGGCATCGATCTCTCTCCGGTGGTGGCGATCCTGATCATTGTGTTCCTTCAGTATGCGCTCGTGCGGTCGTTGTTCGAGATGGCGACGCGTATGCACATCGAATAACTCTGCGGGGGAACTCTCATGAAGATCACACCGCTTGATATCCAGCAAATGGTCTTCCGGGTCTCGTTCAGAGGTTATGACCGCCAGGAGGTCAATCGGTTTTTGGAGGACATCGCGCAGACCGTCGAAGCGCTCAATCGAGACAACGCCGTGCTGCGGGAGAAACTCGCCTTCGTCGAACAGCAACTGGCCGAGGTGAAAAAAACGGAAGCGACGCTGTCGCACGCGCTGGTGTCCGCGCAATCGCTGGCCGACGAGATGAAGCGCTCGGCGCAGCGGGACGCCGAGTTGGTGCTCAAAGAAGCCGAGGTGAAAGCTGCGGAAGTGCTTCGGCAGGCCAGGGCGGAACTGGCCGATACGCAACGTGATCTCACCGAACTGCGGAAGCAGCGGTTGTTGATGATCGAGCGGCTGCATGCCACGATCCGCACGTTCGAACGGATGCTGGAGATCGAGGAAGGGGAGGCGTACCGTCCCACCCAAGCCGCTCCAGATGAAAACCTTGCCGGTGATTCCAGCCACTGAGGGACCGTCGCCCTCCGAACAGGTCATTCCACAGCCACCCTGCATCGCGCCGCCGGGCGCGTCCTCCCGAGCCGGAACGGCGAGACGGTCTCAACCTCCGGATCTTCCCGGCCCTCGCGAAAGGGTCTCATGAGCGGAACCGATCCGGTGGGCCGCGCGCTCGAAACCGCCGTGGAGGAGGGCGTATTCCCCGGCGCGGTGCTGGCGGTGCGCCTGCGGGGGCGGCTGGCCTATCACCGAGCTGTCGGTCGGGTTTCGTCGGAGCCGCCGGGCTCGCCGGCACAGGTCCAGACGATCTATGATCTCGCGTCCTTGACCAAACCGCTCGCCACGACGACTTCGGTTCTCTGGTTGGTTCAACAAGGCCGGCTGGCGCTCGATCATCGTCTCGACGACCTGCTTCCCGAGCTGAACGGTCGTCCGATCGGCAGCGCGACGGTCTTTCATCTGCTGACGCACAGTTCCGGGTTGCCGGCGTGGAGACCCTATTACGAGCGGGTGGCGGAACAGGATCGCCTCACTCCGGGCTTTGGGGGCAGCGAGGCCGCCGGACGGGCGGTGTTGGGCTACATCCGCGACGAAGTCCTGCTGCATACCGTCGGAGAGCGGAGTCTTTACAGCGACCTGGGATTCATGTTGCTCGGCTTCATCGTGGAACGCCTGAGCGGGCAATCGCTGGCGACTTTTTGCCGGGAATACCTGTTCAAACCGCTCGGGGCCGAGCCGTTGGGGTTTGCGACGCTCACGGACAAAGGAGTGGCGGTAGGCGGCAGGGTCGTGGCCGAGCAAGATGCGGTCGCCGCGACCGAGCGCGATTCATGGAGAGGACGGCTTCTGCGCGGGGAGGTGCACGATGAAAACGCCTACGCGCTGGGCGGCGCGGCCGGCCATGCGGGACTGTTCGGGACGGCGGAGGCGGTGTTAGCGGTGTCCGGCGCTTGGCTCGATGCCTATCATGGGCGGCCGAGCCTGTTCGAGCCGACACTGGTGCGCCGATTCGTGACCCGGCAAGATCGCATCCCGCAATCGAGCTGGGCGCTGGGCTGGGATACGCCTTCCATGCCGTCGTCCTCAGGGAGCCGATTTTCCCCGCTGTCGTTCGGGCATCTGGGCTATACCGGCACCTCGCTCTGGATCGATCCGACCCGGGAGCTGGAAGTGGTGTTGCTGTCGAACCGCGTCCACCCGACCCGGCGGAACAATCAAATTCAGCGCTTCCGTCCTTTCATTCACGACCTGATCTTTGATGAGCTGGTAGCGAGTAGCCGGTAGCGCCCAGCTATTCGCTGCTCGCTGCTTCGGCTTCGTCCGGGTGGTCGATCCACGTTTCCTTTTCGGCGAGGTAGCGGCGACCTTTGAAGTTGGGCCTGGTCCTCATCCGCCGGAACCCCAGCGCCCTCAGCCTGTCCACGACGTCTTTCACCGCCGCCGCGATCGAGGGGTGGGTCTGTCCCTCAACAGTGAGCGCTTCGTACATGACTCTCGCGGAATATCCAGCGGCGGTCCGATTGACCAGGATCGAGCGGCTAAAATACCGATCGCTCGGGTCGACTCCTTCGATCTGATGGCGTTCGATCAGACCTTCTTTCTTAAACATCAGCGGAAGGGTGCGCATCGTGTTGACCTCCATGTGCGCGAGCCGGCGCAGATCAACGGCGAATTATAGGTGCCTGTCCCGTCGACTGCAACCGCGTTGACAAGATTCCGGCACGGTCCCTAAGATGACCCCGCTTCTCGACGGATGACGAGCGCGCAACGCG
>JBBIOW010000005.1:0-48550 GCA_037443165.1 Nitrospiraceae bacterium
CCGAATCGATCAAGTACGCGACCCGGTAGACGAGTGTGCGGGTCTTGCCGCTGCCCGCTCCGGCGATGACGAGGGCCGGACCGTCGCCGGCTGTGACGGCGGCCAACTGTTGCCGGTTTAAGGCCCGTTCGTAATCGAGCGATAACCGTGGTGGTACCGCGTCGCCCGGCGAGCGCTTGAGGATGTATGGTTTGATGTCTCGCTGCATGGCGACGCCGCGGGCCGGAATGTGGAAGATGGCCGCGCTGTATAACATACCGGACGGAGGCTTGCAAACGGAACCCCGCGGTGCGAGTCCGAGAATTCCGAGCCCTGCACTTGGATGCTGAAAGCGACTGTGTATATAATGCCGGCCGATCACGGAGCGGACGATGACCACCGCCAAAAATGACAAGAATGAATATCACGAACAACTCCGGGCCGTCGCGGGCCTGATGATGGCCGTTGCGGGCGAATCGGTCAGCATGGTCAAGCGCAACGCACCGGACAAGGCGCTGAAGCTGAAACGGCAGACGGAGTGGGCGATCTATCTGGAATTTCTGAAGATCTTTTTCAATTTGGCCGATCGCTTCGCCGCGCTCCATATCCCGGTGTCCGACCACGCGGACTTCATGGACAGACTGGTGGACGAAGTCATTTCCCAGCTAAAGGCGGTGCTGCAACCCGCATTCGGGGCGAACAGCGACCAGATGGAAATCGTCATGACGGTCGCCGGCGCCGTGGGCGAGAGCCGGCGGCGTTACGAGCACTACAAGTTCATGGTGACCGAGAGCAGCAAAGCCAAAGACGACATGCTCAAGGAATTCGGCGAGCGTATCGCGGACATGATCGGCGCGGCCGGCAATGTTCAGGTTGCCTCGGCCGCGACCCTCTGTGCCAGCGCCGTGCTACCGGCGATGACGGCGATTTTTACGGGGCAAAAACCACAGGAATCCGCGTCGCTGTCCGCGGAACAGGCGGCGCCAGCCGGGACGGCTGCGGCGGGCGCGCCGACGGGAACATCGGCCGGTCGTCCGACGGGAAACGAAATCAAACTGGTCAGCGTCATGTCGAGCGTCAGCGGTGAAGAGGTGGAAACCCGCTGGGGTCTTCATCCCCGCTTCAAACGCGATCTGAAGTCCGAGGAGTTGCAGGAATTGACCAAGCTCATGAACCGTGTGGCGAAAATTTTAGGCGAACGCTACGCGGCCGTGGCATTCTCCCAGGAGTGGGCCTCCTGGCATGTGTCCGGACACGCCTAATGCCGAGCCCCCGGCGCAAGGGCCCGATCCGCGTCGACGAGTTGATTGCACAATGGAGGAGGAATGGACAATAGCGACTCCACGGTCTGGCCAGCCCAACTGCCCAAGGATTTCGCGCGACTCCAGGAACTCGCCCAGAATCTCTGGTGGAGTTGGAAGCCCGAAGCCCGGCGTCTCTTCGAAGTCATCGATCCGACACTCTGGCACCTGACCCACCACAACCCCGTCAAGTTGCTGTCCGACGTCAAGCCCGAGCGATTTGCCGCGCTGGCCGAGGATCCGAACTTCGTCCGTCAATATTCGGCAGTCATGAAAGCCTTCGACGAGTATCTCGGTGACACCAAGACCTGGTTCGGCTCTCATTATCCGGCGATGGAGCACTCTCTCATCGCCTATTTCTCAGCCGAGTTCGGTCTGCACAATTCCATTCCCATCTACAGCGGCGGCTTGGGAATTCTTGCCGGCGACCATTGCAAGGAAGCGAGCGACCTGGGCGTTCCGCTTATCGGCATCGGCTTCATGTATCCCCAAGGATACTTTAAACAACGCATCACGGCGGAAGGATGGCAAGAGGCCACTTATATGCCCTTCAACCGGAGCGAGTCCCCGATCCATCAGGCCATGACGCCGGCTGGGACTCAGTGTCAGATCAGGGTGCACCTGGGCAACCGGACCGTGGCGGCACTAGTATGGAGCGTGCGCGTCGGGCGGGTCGTTCTGTACCTGCTCGACACGGATGTGCCGGAAAACAGTCCGGAAGACCGGGCACTCTCTGCGCGGCTGTACGGCGGGGATCAGGAGATTCGCCTCAGCCAGGAGATTCTGCTGGGTATCGGGGGAGTGCGGGTCATACGCGGGCTCGGTCTGGCACCCACCGTCTGGCACGCGAACGAAGGACATTCGGCGTTTCTAACCTTGGAACGGATTCGCGAACTGGTGCAATCCGGTCTTTCTCACGCGGAGGCCTGTGAGAAAATCCGCCAGAGCACGGTTTTCACGACGCACACCCCGGTGCCGGCCGGGCATGATGTCTTCCCTTATCATTTGATGGAACGGTACTTTCACGGCTATTGGGAACAGCTCGGACTGACGCGCGAAGAATTTCTGCGTCTTGGCGAGACGCCTCAGACCATGGGCCATGGTTTTAACATGACCGCCCTGGCGATCCGGATGTCGGCCCAGGTCAATGCGGTCAGCCGTGAACACGGCCGGGTCACGCGCGGCATGTGGAAACATCTGTGGCCTGGCTTAACGGAAGATCTTGTGCCGATTCGGAGTCTGACCAACGGCATTCACGCCCCTACGTGGATTTCGCCGGAACTGAACCAGGTGTACGGCAAGTATCTAGGCCCGGACTGGGCCGCACGGTGCGACGATCCGGCTATCTGGCAGCGTGTGCTGGACATTCCCGACGGCGAACTGTGGACGGTCCGCCAGACGATGAAACGCAAGCTGATGAGTTTTATCCGCGAACGGGCCAGGACCGGTTGGATGCAGGGACACCTTCAACCCTTGCAAGTGCTGGCCAGGGGGACTTTGCTCGATCCCGAGGCGTTGACCATCGGTTTCGCCAGGCGGTTCGCCACGTACAAACGCGCAACCTTGATATTCCGCGACCTCGAACGACTAAGGCATCTCCTGCAGAATCGGTCGCGCCCCGTGCAGATCGTGTTGGCGGGCAAAGCCCACCCGGCCGACGAGGCGGGCCGCTATTTCATTCACGAAGTCATGAGCTTTTGCAACGATCATAAGCTCGGCGGGCACATCGCGTTTCTCGAAGATTACGACATGCATATGGCGAAGTATCTCGTCCAGGGCGTGGACGTGTGGTTAAACACCCCGCGCGCGCCGATGGAGGCCAGCGGAACCAGCGGGCAGAAAGCGGCTCTCAACGGCGTCCTGCACCTCAGCATCCTCGACGGCTGGTGGCAGGAAGGCTACAACGGCGCGAACGGGTGGGGAATCCCGCCGGCCGACGAGATGAAAGAACCGCCGGCTCAGGACGCTCACGACGCCGAACAGCTCTACCATATTCTCGAACACGAGGTCATCCCGCTTTTCTATCAGCGAGACCTCGACGGGATTCCGAGAGGCTGGATCCAAATCGTCAAAGAAAGCATCCGTACCATCGCGCCCAAATTCTGCACGAAGCGGATGTTGAAGGAATATGTGGAGCTTATGTACGCGGCCGCCGCGACCGGCACGCCGTCTTCGTGGTAAGGGCCGATGAGCATCGTGGGATCCGAACTCCTCCGGCGAACCGCGCATCGCCTGGCGTCCTCCGATCTCGGGTCTGTGCCGGTCGAGAACGCCGTCAATCGTTCCTGATGCCGGCAGACCGGTCTATACTCAACACCCTGTGCTTCCTTCTTCTCGCGTACGCACTGATTCCTGCGGCGGCATTCGGCGGCCAGGCCGACCGGGCGTCGGCTTCCAAACGGACGCCGGGATCTCCGGAGCAGGAGGCTTTGGCGGCGTTCAAGAACTCCGACTATGACAAGGTCACGCACCTGCTGGAGTCCGTTCGGGCCGCGCGCAAACCGTCCCCTCGGTTGATCCGGCTCGGCTTTCTGAGTTACCTGCGCCTGGGCAGGCCCGAAGAGGCACTGAAGCTCTATTCGAGTCTTGTGCCCGCGCCGCAGCCCGACGATCCAGGTCTGCTGCGCCAGCTCGCATTGAGCTTCATCACCAGTCGTGTGCGCGATTCCCAGGAACATGTTCGGATTGCGGCCTACACCGCCCTGGCGGAAATCGGCGATCCCGAAACGGCGCCGGTGCTCGAAGACGGACTGCTGGACTCATCGGTTCTCGTCCGCGCACGAGCCGCCGAAGCGATCGGGAAGGCGGGATTGGCCGCAACGTCCGGAGCGCTCAAACGGACCCTGCGCGACGACATCGCGGCCGTACGTATCGCAGTCATCAATGCCTTCGCCGAGATTAAGGCGCCGGGCCTCGCAGAGGAATTCACACGGCTCGCCCGCCGGGACGAGGGACCGGAATCGATCTTCGCCTTGGCCGGATTGGCGAGATTGGGGAAGAGCGACGCGCTCGTTGACATTATGAATGCCGCCACGCTCCCCGATCCGGAAGTGCGCATGGCGGCGATCGGGGTACTGGGGCGGTTGAAGCAACCGTCGAGTCTCGCCGTTCTGAGTCAGGCGGTATACGATCCGGATCCCTCCGTCCGCGCTTTCGCCGCCGGGGCTCTGGGGGAGTTCGGCCATCCGGGCGGCATGGCGCCGCTTACCCATGCGCTGGGAGACGAAAGTGCCCGAGTTCGCAGCATCGCCGCAGCCAGCCTGGGACGCCTGGGACTGGCGGACGCACGAGGACTGATCCTCCCTCTCACACGCGACCCTGTCGGCCAAGTCCGGGCCGGCGCCGTGGAAGGGCTTCTGCGCTTGGGAGACAAGACGGCTATTCTTGTCGCAGCGGACCTTGCCAGACATTCCGATCCTTCGGTCAGAGGCGCTGCCGCCCAAGCCCTGGCGGCGGCCACGAACACGAAGGCGCTCCCGGTCCTGGAAATGCTGCTGCGCGATCAGCAGCCCCTCCCGCGTCTGATGTCGGCCAAGGCGTTGGGCAAGATCGGGCTTCCGGACGTGATTCCGCTGCTGAAGAAAGGATTGGAAGATACAGACCCGGCGGTCCGAATCGCCGCAGCCGGCGGCATCATCGAAACCTTGTCCCGGAGCAAGGCGCCTAAGAAGGCGCGGCGTTAACCGCGAGGAATTCCATGCTGAAATTCTTCGGCGTTCTTGCCTTGATTGGCCTGTCCTTCGGGCTCGGCTATGTGGTCGGCCGACAGCCTGTTGGAATCCTTCAGCAGACCATCGCGGATCTTCAGAAAGCGGTGAAAGACCTCTCCCGTAACGTGATGGATACAACGCTCGGCATCGAGAAGGATCTGCGAAAGCGGCAGGGTCTCGTCGACGCCAAGGCCAGGGTCGTACAGGCAAAAGCGGATTTGTTCGACCGGAATTTCGGCGACGCCGCCAAGGAACTGGCTGAAGCCGTTGATTCGTTGGAAAATGCTGCGCGCGGGGTTCAACCGCCTGATAGGGCCGCTATGAAGACGCTGGCGACCAAGATTCGTGAACTCCGACTGGATGTGTCGTTGGGAAAGAAAATTCCGCTTTCTCGGTTGGACGAACTTCAGCGGCAACTGGACGGACTGCTGAACAAATAGGTCAGGCCGTTCCGGACGGTGCGGTGACCGGCGTTTCTTTTTTCCACTTCGCGAGAATCCGCTCGACTCGCATCCGCACGACCAGATCGGGGTCTTTCAGCAAAGGCTTGATCGCTTCCCGTCCCCGCTCGTGACCGATCGATTCCAGCGCCGCGGCCGCGGTCAAGCGTGTGAACCAATCTTTGTCCTGCAGCATGTCGATCAGCGGATCGATGGCGCCGGGATCTTTGATCCGCCCCAACGCGATCACGGACTGCTTCCTGACATTCTCATCTTTATCCTTGAGCGCCGCGATCAATCTGGGAACCGCCGGTTTGCCGAGCTCGACCAACGCATCGGTCGCCGCGTCGTTGAATTCATCGTTGCGCAATTGGCCGATCAGCGGTTCGAGCACCCGCTCGTCCTTGATCTTGCCGAGCGCCCGGATGGCGAACTTGCGGGTATCCCAATCGCGCAGCAGCTTGATCAACGACTCGACGCAGGGCGACCCGATCTGCCCGCAGGCCTCGATGGCCGCTTCGCGCACTTGCCAGTCGCCGTCTCTGAGCGCTCGAACGACCGGCTCGACGCAGCGTTCGTCGCCCATCTCGCCCAGGGTCACGACGGCTTCTCGACGCACCGCCCAATCGGGGTCTTTCAAGAGATCGATTTGAATATCGATCTCGTCCTTGACCTTCTCCTCCTCGAGCACTTCCTCGCCGGCGGCTTCGGCGGCCGGAGCTTCGCCCTCCGCCTCTCGGGCCTCGGCCGTAATCTGGTCGGAGACCTGATCGGTCAATTCGTCGTCAGGTTGCGGCGCCGCCGTCGCGGCCGGCTCTTCCGGGTTCCGGACTTTCTCTTCCTCTTCCATAAATGTTTATCCCCTGCGCAGACCGGTGAAGTCTGCGGTTAGATCACGCGGCAGCTTGCGATTTGGTTTCGCCCCGCTTGCCTGCAGCGTGACGCTTTCTTATCGCCAATAATCGGCGCTTTCGCTGAAGGCGCTTCAACCGTTTGCGGAGAGCGCGAAGCGCCCGGTCTCCTTCGGGATTCGCATGGCCTGTGAGTCGGTCCGAGATTTTCTTCTTGAGTCTTTCCTCATCTGTTTCCGCCTGACTCCCTTTGCCCATTTCTTCACTCCTCTCCCGTCCACCGGTTCGTATCTGCACCCGATCAATTTTCCACGTTTTGTCGGTCAGTCTAGTCGACCGGGTCACACACTGTCAACACGGGGAGATAGGCAGAAGAGACGAAAGCCGCGGCGGACAACGATCTACGCGAGTACGAGAGAAGCCACGGCCGCATACACCGTGTGGTCGGCGGCGAGAATATCCGAGACCCGCCGGACGCGCCGTGACGACGTGATCATGTCGCCGGGAAGGAATCGAACGACTTGGCGGGTTGCGCCTTTTCCATCCAGTGCGGAGGGAGTCGGGGGCGAACCGCTGCGAGACCCTGCCAGACCTGGACCGGACACCGGCAGGAGTCCGGTCGCCGGGGCGAATCGGCCGGGAGTGGCCAGGAACTCTGGGCGATGGTCCCCGATCACCTCTAACTGGACCGCAGAAATGCCGCCTTCTACCATCCCGAGTTCCTGCGCCGCTGCGTATGATAAATCAAGAATGCGTCCGCCGACGTACGGGCCTCGATCATTGATCCTGACACGCACCTGTTTTCCGTTCAGGACATTGATGACCCGGACTACGGTCCCCAGAGGCAGAGTGCGATGTGCCGCGGTCAACGCTGTCATGTCATAAATCTCACCGTTGGCGGCGATCTTGCCGTGAAACTGGCTCCCGTACCAGGAAGCAATCCCTCTCTCCTTTATCCCTAAGTCCAGGTCAGTTTCGCCTTTGGGCAAATAGGAACAGCCTCCGGTCCAAACGCTCAGACCTCCCACAGCGAAGAGGATCAAGATCCTGATCTTGCTTGATTTCCGGTTCATCAGTGCCTCGACTTCCCCTTTCGGCTTATGCCTGCAGAGTTTGATCAGCACGGCTCGGTCAACCCTGCGGCTCGGCAACCGCCTGTTTTTTCAGCAGCTTTCCCGATCCTTCATGGATTTCCCACCCCGGCTGCTGCCGAGTGTGCTTGGCGATAACCTAAGCGATTTCAACCCCGGCAACAATACCGACAGTGTAGGCCTTTCCCATACCTTGGTATATAAAGGGTTCCTGGTCGGGTAGCCTGAACGAGCCGAGGAAAAGCAATGAATCCGAGGAAGCGCCTAAGGGCAATAGGTTGGCGCCTTTATAATGGATGGCTTGGGCTGAAGTCAATGCCCCCCGGAAAAGGATACGTCTGAAGGATCGCGAATCTCTTGAAAAGACTGACGAATTGACGCTGATGTTCCTCGAGAAATAGGGTAAAGCCGCGACAGCGTAAACGGCTTCCGCTATTTGAGACGCAGAGACCTTCCTTCGATTGTGGTATCCGACAAGAACTTGTCAAAATTCCTTTCCAACACCTCGTTAATCAAATCCTGTCCATCCTTGGGATCGAACCAAAAGACACTGTCCGTCCCCAGGCCATTCAGCGTTTCGCGGATCAGGCTCCCATCCGCTTGATTCTTGGCCTGAAGCACCAGTTTGTTCTTCGCGACGATCTCCGTCGAACCGAATCCGCTCTTCGCATCGATCGAAAGTTCCAGAATCTTTCCCGAAATGGTGACATCGGCGCCGTTCGCCCCCCCGGCTTTCACCAACGAAGCGCTCCAACCCTTCTTCCCCAAGTAATCCACCAGGGCCTGCGCTGTCGCCTCGCTCGGGTTCGCTCCATTGGGAAGATTAAAATGGCTCTCGCCGCCGAAGAGATGGGTGCGGGTCCCCAGCCTGGTCTTGTTCGATCGTCCATCTTCGAACGCCATCACGGCCACGTGAAGGCCTCCCTGATTCTTGGCCGTTGTGTCGACAGCTTGGTGTTTCGCCGGGATGTTGACCGCGATGACTTCCCCCTTACCGGCGCATCCGGTCAGCAAGAGCATCACCACTCCGTAACTCAGGAAGACTTGACGTGACCTCACAGCATCCCTCCTCTTTTCCCGGAATCTCTCCGGAACCCCGAAGGAACCGACAGGATGACATCGGACATTTCAGCTACTGCAGCACAAAATGGGCACGGCGATTCTGTTGCCAGCAAGCATCGCTATGCTCGGTGCAGAACGGCCTTTCCTTGCCGAAGCTGGTGATCTGTATCTGCGAGGCCGGCACACCGAGTTCCTGGAGGTATTGCTTGACGGACTGAGCACGCTTCTCGCCCAAAACCAGGTTGTATTCGACCGTTCCTCGTTCGTCACAATGACCCTCGACGAGGACCTTGCGTCCATTCGCCGTTTTGAGCCAACGCGCATTGGCTTCCAGAGTCGCTTGCGCGTCCCTGCGGATAGCAAATCGATCGAAGTCAAAGAAGACATCGGCCAGCCCCGCGACCTCCTGAGGAGGCGCAGGGACCGAAGGCGGCGCCGCAGGGGACGGGGCTGATTCCGCGACGGAAGGAGCGGCTGGCGGCACGCTCGGTTGCTCCTCGACCGCCGACGGGGCCGATGGCGACGGCGGCGACGGAGCGGGAACCTGCTCGATCTTGGCCTCTTCCGCCTTCGGCGTCTCGGCCGCTTCCATCCTCGGCGCTTCCGCCGGGGCTTCGGCCCGAGAAGGTTCCTGCTGAGGAGCCGGAGCTTCGGCTGCCGGTTGAGTTTGCGCCTGTGCCGTCGCCGCCTCGGTCTGCGGCGTTACCGAGGTCGCAGCCGTTTCGGCGCTGGGCGCCGCTGCTACTGGGGTCTCGGCTTGCGGCTTCTCGCCGGGTATCATCGTCTGATCGGATGCGGAAGTCGAAAGCTTCTTCCCGGCGCAGCCGACCGATACGCTCAACAATCCCGCACAGATAATCCCAACAGCACACTGAATGACTTTGGGCGACATCGAACCTCCACACTTACCGGACACGGATCGATTGAGCCACCAGGCCGTCCGGGTTCTTCACATAGGTCAAATCAACGGTTTCTCCCTCTTTGATATCGGCGAGCGTGACCGGCTTTTTCCCGCGAGTGATCGACGCGTTCGCCTCGACCGTCGCCCCGACGATCAGTTCCTGCTTCTTCGCGGTCATTGCCTTCACCACGATGACCGGCGGCGTATCTTTAACATTCACCGCCACGACCTGACCTTGCACCCGGTGAACCGACGAATCGGCAGCCATAGCTGCGGACGGAGCGGCGACAGACGCGAAAGCAAGGGCTATGGCGATCACACACTGCGACGCCGCACGATTTACGCTCATCACGAATTCTCCCCTTTCCCGGTAAGGACCTCAAACAACCTTCACGAGCGACGCAAATGTAGCAGGTTGGAATTTGTCTGTAAAGCGGGGTCTCGCCACGTGTGGCATTGTCGAACAGATGGCCGCTCCCTTGACTGACCTGCAGAGACCGGATAATATCCGCTACCAGACCCGCTCGTTCGACTCGTGAGCGCGGGTTCTGCAGTCACCAACCTCTGCCGTTCATCTCACGACCAACTTCATGATCGAAGTTCAGAACGTTACGAAGCGATATGGGCGACTTACGGCTATTGAAGAGGTGACGTTTACAGTCGAGAAGGGCGAGGTCCTGGCCTTTCTGGGGCCGAACGGCGCCGGCAAGACCACGACCATGCGGATTCTGACCTGCTTCATGCCCGCGACGGAAGGGACTGCCCGGGTGGCCGGGTTCGACTGTTTGGAGCAGCCGATGGAGGTGAAACGCCGCATCGGCTATCTGCCCGAAACCCCGCCGCTCTACCAGGAACTGACAGTCACGGAGTACCTGACCTTCGCGGGCCGGCTGCGCGGCATGAGCGGAAACAGGCTCGCGGCTGGCATAGACCGTGTCACCGAACGACTCTCGCTGGGCGATGTCCGGCACCGGCTGATCGGCAACCTTTCGCGCGGCTATCGGCAGCGGGTAGGCCTGGCCCAGGCGCTGCTGCATGATCCGCCGGTCCTCATCCTGGACGAACCGACGGTCGGGCTCGACCCGAAACAAATCATCGAAATCCGCGAACTGATTAAGAGCCTGGCCGGCTCCCACTCAGTGATCCTGAGCACGCATATCCTGCCGGAGGCGACGGCCGTCTGCCAGCGGGTGGTGATCATCAACAACGGGCGGATCGTAGCCGTAGACACGCCGGACCGCTTGTCCGCCAGGCTCAGGCGCTCGGAAAAAATCAACGTCACCGTGAAGTCCCCGCCCGCGGACGGTCTCGACCGGCTGCGCACAATTCCCGGCGTGCTGAACGTTTTTATGGCCGCGGAACCGGGGACGTATCTGATCGAGTGCGAACTGGGCCGCGACCTCCGGGACGAGATCGCCCGCTTCGTGGTCGGCCACAACTGGGGACTGCTGGAATTAAAAACCATTTCGATGACCCTGGAAGACGTCTTCCTGCGGCTGACCCAGCGCGAAGAAGGGATCGAGCAGACGCGCGAAGCAAGCCCCGAGGAAGAGTCTCATGCGGTCGACACCCAACGCCAAGATAAACCGATCATCGAGTCGTGCCCGTCATGACCCCGGTCAGAGCCATCATTGCGAAAGAATTGCGATCGTATTTCGTGTCCCCCGTGGTATACGTCGTCGGCGCCGTCTTCCTGTTGATTTTCGGAGTCTTGTGCTATCTGGCCGTGGTGAACGCCGGCAACCAGGCCATCCGCTTCATGCAGATCCAGGGGGCCACGGCTCAAATCAATCTCAATGAGTTGGTCTTTCGCCCGACCTTCTACAGCACCGCCATCGTGTTGCTGCTGACCTTGCCCATCCTGACCATGCGGTTGTTCGCCGAAGAGCGCAAACTGCGCACCTTCGAACTGCTGATGACCGCGCCGATCGGCATCAACGAAATCGTGGTGGGCAAGTTCCTGAGCGTCTATGTAATCTTTCTGGGGATCCTCGGCCTGACCGGCTTAGCGCCTCTCACGCTCTCGGTCTTCAGCGACTTCGATTGGAACCCCGTCCTGACCGGCTATTTGGGCCTCGCCCTTATGGGCGCCCTGTTCCTCGCCGCCGGGGTCTTCGCCTCCGCCCTGACCGAGAACCAGATCGTGGCCGCATTCCTCAGCTTCGGTTTGCTGATCCTCATCTGGCTTCTGGGCGCGTTGGGCTCGATCTTCGGCGACACCCCGGCGGGCAACTTCATCTCGTATGTCTCCTTCATCGAGCATAACGATCATCTGGTACGGGGTCTCGTAGACACGAAAGACCTCGTGTATTACCTGAGCGGGATCGCGCTGATGCTCTTCCTCGCGCACCGTGTCGTGGAGTCAGCCCGATGGAAGTGACCCGATCGACCGTTCCGATCGGCATCGCGGGAGCCGGACTGGCCGTCGCCGGGCTGGTCGCCTACAGCCTGGCACCGGATAAGCTGTGGCTGGTCACGCTGTGCGAGGGGGTGGCGCTCGTCTGCCTGATTGTCTTCTTCGTGATCCATTTCGAGGCGCTTAAGGCTTTCTCCATCCGCCGCTCGACTCGACTGGGCGCCAACAGCGTGCTGATGGTCGCGCTCTTCATCGGCATCCTGGGCATCGTGAACTTCCTCGCGACCCGCCATGCGCACCGCTGGGACCTCTCCGAGACCCAACACTTCACGCTCGCGCCTCAGACTTATCGGGTCCTGCGCAGCCTGAACCGCGAGGTTAAGATCACCGTGTTCGCCCAGGAGCGGAGCCAGGTGTTCAATACCTACCGCGACTTGCTCGACAGCTACCGCCAAGCCAGCAACAAGTTGACGGTGCATTTCGTCGACCCCGAACGGAGCCCGAACGTCGCGCGCGAGTACGGCATTACGCGGGCGGACACAGCCGTGTTGGAAAGCGGTCCGCAGTCCGTCCGGATCAATTCACCCTCCGAGGTCGAATTGACGAGCGCCCTGATCCGAGTCTCCAAAGACACCAAGAAACGCCTGGTCTTTCTGGAAGGGCATGGAGAGCACAGCCTGGAAGATCGTGAACGTAACGGCTATGCGCTGGCGAAAGAAGCCTTGATCAAACAGGGCTACGACGTCGGCACCGTCTCGTTGCTCCGGGAAAGCGCGGTGCCGGAAGACGCCGCCGCCCTGATCATTGCCGGTCCGCGTCGACCGGTGACGAAAGAGGAAAAGGAACGCATCGAACGGTATGTCGAGCGAGGCGGCCGCGTCATGTTTCTCATCGATCCGGATACGCAAGCCGACCTGGACGACCTGTTGGTCAAATGGGGGGTGGAGTTGGGCAAGGGCGTCGTGGTGGATCTGCAAAATCGGCTGGCGCAGGGGGATCTGACCGCCCTGCTGGTCAGCATCTTCACCGAACACGAAATCACGCACGATCTGACCTCGGCCGTCCTGCTGCCCTTGTCGCGGCATGTCACGTTCCGCGAAGACGCGGCGAAAGAATGGGACTTCGTTCCCCTCGCCCGCACGTCGCCGCGCAGTTGGGCGGAAACGGACATGAAAGGACGGGTCGTGAGCTTCAGCGAAAAAGACGATGTCCAGGGCCCCGTCCATCTGGCGGCCGCGCTCACGCTGAAGAAGCCGCCCGAAGAAGGCAAACCGCGTCCGGCCATCGTCGTGGTCGGCAACTCATCGTTCGCCAGCAACGCCTTTCTGAATTTCCCCGGCAACACAGACTTCTTTTTGCACACCGCCGGCTGGCTGGCCGAGGAACGCGAGCTGATTTCGATCACACCCAAGGAGCCGGCGCTGCGCCCGTTCATTCCCAATCCGATCCAGGAACGCATCCTCCTGTATGTCCAAGTGCTGAGCCTCCCCCTTGTCACCTTCCTGTGGGGCATGACGGTCTGGAGAAAGCGGCGGCGCCTCTGATCCTCCATGAGGAGTTACTACGTCACGCTGTTCATGGCGGTCGCGCTGGCTGGGCTGGGAGCCTACGTGTATTTTGTCGAGCTGCCGGCCCAACGGATGGAGCAGGAGACCGAGGCGCAGGTCAGGAAACTGCTCCCGTTCGACGAACGCGAGATCAGCGGCCTGACGGTCAAATCCGACGCGGGCGAGATCGTGCTCGAATCCAAGAGCGGCCGCGGGTGGACTATCGCTGCGCCGCTGAAGACCGAGGCGGACGAACGTGAAGTCCAAGCGCTGATCCGCGCGCTGGTCACGGGCAAGGTGCAGCGGGTCGTGGAAGAGAAAGCGACCGCGCTGGCGCCGTTCGGCCTCGACCATCCTTCGTCGATCGTCACCGTCTCGGCCGGCGCCAAGCAGGAGACTTACGCCATCGGCGACGTTGGACCGTTGTCCTCCACGCTGTACGTGCTGCGCGGATCCGATCAGAAGGTGCTGCTGACCGACCTGGCGCCGAAAGACTTTCTCAACAAGAACCTCATGAGCTTCCGTCGCAAGGAGATTTTCCGGTTCGATCAGAAGGAAGTCGACCGGATCCGGCTGACGTACCCCACCACCGAAATCGTCCTGTATCAAATGGACGAGACACCGAAAAAGAAATGGAAAGTTCGGTATCCGATCGAGGCGGAGGCGGACCAAACGGAAGTGCGGACGCTCCTGTTTCGACTGGAGGACCTGAAGGCGCTCGGCATCATCGATCCCGGCCCCGAGCGGGACGCGATCGCCAAGAAGCTGAGGAATCCGAACGTCAAAGTGGCCATCCACGCCGGCGACGCGGATCAGGTCGTCAAGTTCTACCAGCCGGACCCGGCCAGCGGGGAGGCCTTCGCCGAGACGAAGCCGGATGCGCCGATTTATCGGATCAACCCGACCGCGATCCGTGATCTGACCAAGGACCTCTTCGCCCTGCAGGATAAGCGCCTCCTGGGCATGGAGTTCCCGGACATCGCAATGTTGTCGGTCAGAACGCGGGACGAGCACTACGTGCTCATCAACCAAAACAACGAATGGGTGTTGGAAGATGAGCCAGCCGCCAAACTGAACCAGGAAACGGCCGATCTCTTCGTCAGCCGCGTGGTGAATCTGCCTGCGGAAGAGCGGGTGCTCAAGCAAGCCGGCCAACTCGCGTCATACGGGCTGGTGGCACCGGCCGCCGAGTTCATCGCAACGGGCAAAGACGGCAAGGTCGGTGGAAAGCTCGCGTTGGGCAATCAAGTCGGCGGGCTCGTGTACGCCATCGGGCAACGGCTGCCCGGAATCTACCAGGTCCGTGCCGACATCCTGACGCAAGTTCCATCGAGAAAAGATCTCGTGGCGAAGTCTGAACGCACCGAGGGAACGGCACGTTGATTCTTGCTTTGACCGTGCGCTTCCATTTATAGTCACGCATCCATTTCCCAAAGGAGGACCATCGATATGAAAGCGATGCAAGCCATGAACATGATCGTTCTGGCATCATCCACGTTGCTCTTGGCATCCTGCGCGACAGACGGGGGCGGCATACCAGGGTCTGGCGGAGCCGGCGGGACCGTCAGCCAAGCCAGCGCGCCGGCCGTCACGGGTGACCTGCTGCAGGCCTGCCTGAGTCGGATTCCGAAGGACGCGAGCCCGGGCCAGCGGATGGTCGCCGAGGAGAGCTGCAAGGCGGAAGCCATCAATCGCGGCGGGATCACGACAACCACATCGGCGCGGGCGGCGTCCGGCACGCCAGGCGATACCCTCCAGGCCTGCCTGGATCGTATTCCCAAGGACGCCAGTCCAGGCCAGCGGATGATCGCCGAAGAAAGCTGCAAGCGCGACGAGGCCAGTCGGCAGGCGATCAATCTGGCTCGGTAACGCGCACCCCTTGGACCGGGGGACGGGCGGGCGGGGCCGCCTGCCCGTTGCCCTCGGACTCTGATAGCCTTGCGCTCACTGGACTTCATCTCGCCCTTCCAGTATCGTAACGACCACGCCCCCGTAGCTCAGTTGGATAGAGCAGCGGTTTCCTAAACCGCGGGTCGCACGTTCAATTCGTGTCGGGGGCACCACACCAAGCTGGCTCATCCCGTCGGTCTCACACTGGAAGGCCGACGGGGAGAACCTCAGCGACCACTCACTGCCTTCGGCGTGAGACCACGCTCATCTTGCCGAGCAGTCATCCTTTTTGTCCGGAATCCCTCGTTTCCTTGCCTGCCTCTCGACCCTACGCTAGACTCATCGCTACGGGAGCACCGAGATGGCACGAGCGAAATCCAGCGGCCGGTCGAAGACCGCCCTCGCGATCGAGGAGATCAATCAGGGCATCGACATGCTTCGCAAGCAGGTCGCCAAGGTCGAAGACCTGAAGAGCGAAGGGTTTCCCTATCGCGACGCGTTCCGCGCGCGGGCGGAGCTGCAAATTCGCGAAAGCATCCGCCGCATCTTCGGCGACAAGTCCCCCGAGTTCCAAGCGCACCAGCACTACAAACTCCGCACGAACACGCCGACGGAGATCACCGAGACGCTTTCCATGCTGAACGGGCTGATCTCCAAACTGGAGAGCAAGAAGCTTGACTTGCTGGGATTGAGCCCTGGGGAGCCGACTGCGAGCCCGCCGCAATCCGGGACGCCGCAAAGCGCTCCCCATCTGACGCTGGTCCCGCCCGCACAGGTCACCGTCACGCCGCTGGTGCCACCGGTTGTCCCTCCACCGGCCACGATGTCGATTTCACTGGCAACGAACGCCGCCACCCCCGCTTCTGCGACTTCGACTCCGCCCGCTCCATCCGCTCAGCCGTCGGCCGTGGCTGCGGCTCCCCCGAACTCGCCGCCGGTTCAACCCTCTTCCGTCGCATTCGCGCCGGGTTCGGCTATGCCGCCGCCACCCCTTCCAACACAGACTACGGCGTTTTCCCCATCGGTCAGTCCGGTTCAGTCCGCTCCCTCTTCTGTTCAGAGGACCGAGACTCCGCCTTATGCGTCTCCGCAATCCGACCACGCGACTGCGCCGGTTTCTTCTCCATCGGCGCCGATCCCCACCTCTCCGTCACCTGTCCAGCCGGGGGCTCCCAAACGCCATCTCTCGCGGACGCATGCAATGCCGACCGCTCCACCGGCTCCTGAGTCGCCGTCCACGGCTGCCGCCGTGCCGCCGACTCCCGTCAGCGCCATGCCTCCGCCGGCTGATGCAACCGAAGCCGCCCTTACGGCGAACGCACCTTCCGCGATCCAGTCGCAGGACGGACCAGAGCCGGATCCCGCAGCGGGTTACAGGGCTCGTCCCCGGGCGATCTCCAAACCTGCGCCCGCTCCCACGGTCGAACATCTCGTGCAACAGGCCGGTCAGCCTACACGGAGCGCCGCGCGAACAGACGCGCCTAAGCCGACCCCCTCAGGTTCAGCCGGCGAGCCGGATCCTCTGGATCTCGTACGGAAGATCTGCACGCGCTTCCATAGGGTCGTCCGGCAACTTCGGCTCCGCCGCGACTACCGCGCGACCCTGGACGTGGAAGACGAATACGATGTGCAGGACTTGTTCCATGCCTTGCTGCGTCTGGAGCTCGACGAGGTCAGCACGGAGGAATGGATGCCTTCCTATACGGACTGCGCCAGCCGGACGACGTTTGTCTTGCACCGGGGCGCCATCGCCATCGTGGTCAAAAAAACGCGACCCGGGGTCGGCGCGCGGGAAATCGCCGAGCAGTTGCAGGAGGACGCCAAACGATACGCGGCCCGTGAAAACTGCAGGACGCTCTTTTGCTTCGTGTACGATCCGGAGGGACGGATCGGCAATCCGCGCGGGCTCGAAATGGATCTCACCAGCGTCAGCGACCGCTACACGGTCGAGTTACTGGTCGCTCCCAAGTAGACATACGGCCGCCGGGCGAGATGCTCTCGCCCGGCGCCCTTCCGCGCTCCCCGGCGCTTCATCGGCGATATTGACTTCCTCACGGCGTATCCGCTACGTTTCCTGCCGTTCTTTGCCACGCGTCATGTTTTCCCGCATCAGAGCGGCAACCAATGGAGTGGATGCGATGCCAGACCGCGCCTATGTGCTGATCAACGTGCTGCCCGGCCAAACCAGCGACGTGGTCCGGGCCCTGTCGGAGATCAAAGAGATCAAGACGATCGATCCCTGCTGGGGCAAGCCCGACATTTTTGCGATCGTGGAGGTCCCGGATCAGGATGCGCTGACGCAACTCGTCCTCACAAAAATCCACGCTATTGAAGGCGTGGCGCAGACGGATACGCATCTGGTGTACCGGCTCGGAAAGTAAGACGCGGGCTTCGAACGACCCATGCGCCGCTTACGAACCACCCCGTTTCTCGTGATCGCTGCGGGCTTGCTGTGTGCGTGCGCTGGGAGGCAGCCGCAGACCGGGGCCGATACCATCGAGGCAGTCCTGCCTGTCCCGGCTGACCAGGTGGGTGGAGCCGTGATCGACGTGCTGGCGGCGGACGGCTATGACGTGGACGAAGAAGACGAGGGCCGCCTCATGACCGGCTACCGGCGCGAGATCCGGAGCCCCTGGGACTGGATGCTGCGCTGGCGCTTCGGCGTGGGGAGAAGTTGGGTGGTGGCCATCGTCACCCCGCTCTCGGAGGCGAGCACACACCTCGCGATTCATGTTTCTTATGAAGGAAAGGACGGTATCTTCACGGCGTGGGAGGCGTCCCCCACGCCGTTGCCTCAAAGCGCGGCGAACCAACTCCGACTGATCAAGAACACCCTTCGGCTGTTGTGACCGAATTCCGCTAGCCGTTGTCCGGCTCTTCTTCCAGGTCGATTCCGAACCGCTCTGCCATGCGATAGAGCGTCCGCCGGTCGATTCCCAGGATCTTGGCCGCACGGACTTTGTTGCCCTTCGTCTCTTTCAGCACCCGAATCACGTGTCGTTTTTCGACTTCGTCCAGGGTCAACAGCGCCTCCTCCGGGTGCGCGTCCTTGGAAGCCGGCTTCTCTTCCTGAACGGAGCCGGCGTGGCGGACGGCTTCGGGCAGATCGTCCGGCATGATGAACGGGCCGTGGCTCAGCGACACGGCTCGTTCGATGGCATTTTCCAGTTCCCGCACGTTCCCCGGCCAGCGATAGCGCTGCAACAGCGCCATGGTCTCCGGCAGAAACCCTTTGACCGGGTGTGAAGTGCCGCCCGTGTATTTCCGCAGGAAGTGATAGGCCAGCAGCGGAATATCTTCACGCCGCTCGGCCAGCGAGGGCAGCACGATACGAACGACGTTCAGGCGATAGTAGAGATCGTCCCGGAACTTGCCTTCGCTGACCAAGCTCGCCAGATTGCGGTTGGTCGCGGCAATGATGCGCACATCGACTTTGACCGAACTGGTGCCACCGACTCGGCGGACTTCCTGATCCTGCATCACCCGCAGGAGCTTGACCTGCAGGGCCGCGCTCAGGTCGCCGATCTCGTCCAGAAACAGCGTCCCGCCGTTCGCAGTCTCGAACAACCCCGGCTTGGCGGCGGTCGCGCCGGTGAATGCACCTTTCTCGTGGCCGAACATCTCGGACTCCAACAACGCATCGGGCAACGCCGCGCAGTTCACCGGCACGAAGGGCTTGTCGCGTCGCGGGCTGTTCGTATGGATCGCTTTGGCGATCAGTTCCTTGCCCGTCCCGCTTTCACCTTCCAGCAGGACCGTGCTGCGTCCTTCGGACACGCGCGCGACCAGCTTGTACACTTCCAGCATCGCCGGGCTGCTGCCGACCATCTGCGACCACTCTTCCCGGTCCCGCAGCTCGGCGCGATAGCGGGCGTTTTCACGGACGAGCCGGCCGTGTTCGAGACTGCGTTGGACCACCAGCTTAATCTCTTCCTTCTTGAACGGCTTGGCCAAATAGTCGTACGCGCCCTGCTTCATGGCTTCGATCGCGCCTTCGAGTGACCCGAATGCGGTGAGCAGGACGATCGGCGTATCGGGGCTGAATTTCTTGAATTCGCGCAACACGGTCAGGCCATCGATCGAGCCCATGCGGATATCGGTCAACACGAGATCGACAGGCGCCTTTCGTCCCCGCTCGATCGCCTCGGCGCCGCTGGCGAAGGCTTCGACCTCATAGCCTTCCTTCTTGAGGGCTTCGGCCAGCAGATCGCGCGCCACTGCGTCGTCGTCGATCACGAGAATTTTCGCCGCCGGTTCCATGAGCTAGACGACTTCCACCGGACGTTCCTGTAGCCCCGGCAACGCGATCACCACCGTCGTCCCCTTCCCTTCTTCGCTGTCGATCGTGAGACAGCCCCCGTGCGCGGCCACGGTCTCGCGGCTGAGAAACAGTCCCAAGCCCGTTCCCTGGCCGAGGGCCTTGGTGGTGAAGAACGGCTCGAAAGCTCGCTGGAGATGCTCCTTGGGCATCCCGCAGCCAGTATCGCTTACCGTGACCGTGACCATTCTCTCCACCGGCGGCCGGCCAGCCCGCGCACCCGCATCCGCCTCGTCGGACGAGGCTGGTCTGATGCCCACTGAAACCCGAACTTCGCCGCCCGATGGGGTTGCCGTCAACGCGTTGGTGAGCAAGTTGACCAGCACTTGCTGCAGTTTGTCCGCATCGGCCCAGACTTGCGGCGGTTCCGGCCCCAGTTCGAGCCGTAAAGCCACACCTTTCGCACGAAACGCCGGTTCCATCAGCGCGGCGACCGGTCGGACCAAGCGCTCGACCGGCAGCCAGGTCGGTTCGGGTTGCCGTTGCCGCGTCGTTGAAAGGAGATCCTGAATAATCTGGACGACGCGGTTGATCTGCTCGTCGATGATCTCGATCCGCTTCTTCATCTCCGGTGTGACGCCCGGCTCTTCGGCCAGGGCCTGCACATGCCAGGCGATCGAATGCAGAGGAGTTCCGACCTCATGGGCGACGGAGGCGACAAGCTGGCCGACCGCCGCCAAGCGTTCCGAACGGTTCAGCTTGTCCTTAATGTCGACCAACTGTGCGTTGGCACGAAGCAGATTCTCCGTTTGGAGGGCCAACGCGGCCCGCGCCGCTTCTTCCCTGGCCTTGCGTTCCTCCCCGGTCATGCTGGCATAGGCCACGATCCCCAAGACGCACACCACGACCGTCCGGTTGATGACCGCCGAGACGAACCGGCCTGGCTTGGCTGGTCGTAACAGGCCGATGTAGGTCGCGATGATACAGAGTGCGACCGTCAGGTACATCAGTTTCCGGTTTCTGACCCTCGCCACCAGCAAGATCGGAAGCGCAAACCCGTAAGCCCCGACGACGTTGGCGGGGATGAAGGTCTCCATCACCACGATACCGAGAAACAGCGCAGCCGCGATGCTCAGCACCAGACGGTTCTTCTGCTTACTGCCTGCCATCGCTTCCTCGCGTTACACCACGCCTGACCGCCCGGGCGCCGATCCCCCACGGGCTGCCCTCAGCGCCGCCGCCAGGTGGTAAATTCGGCTGTCCCGGCGCAGTTCTTCCAGATCAAGCGAAAGCTTGCGCGACCAATTCGGATATACGTCGACGGTGCCCGGCAGATTGGCCTGCGCCTTTTCCCCGATCCCGTCTTCCAGAGATGCCAACACCAGCCACGACGGCGTCCGCCCGAGGTACGCATGAATCGCCCGACATAACGCCGGCGTCATGGCCGGGGCGGTAGCCGGATCGGTCGTGATCCCGTCCGGCAGGAGACCTTCCGCCTGCAAAGCCGTCAAGATTCTCGCTTTATCCCGCTGCCGCTCTTCCCAGGCCTCCTGCTTCGCGCGCTCATCGGCGTAGAAGCCCAGCGAAGCCCGCACGGCCAGATCTTCCCCGGCCCAGAACCCGGCCAATGTCGGCAGATCGTGGGTCGAAACCACCGCGACGGATTGTTCCGGGTAGTCGGCCGGCCGCTTCCATTCTCCGTCCCTCGTCCGCTCAAAATAGAAGACGCGATAGGACAGCACCTTCGCCTGCGCCAGCCGTTCACGGATCCAATCGGGCACCGTGCCCAAATCCTCCCCGATCATCACCGTTTTGGCCCTGACGCTTTCGAGTGCCACGATGGCCAATAACTCCTCGGCCGGGTAATGCACGTAGGCGCCGGCCGAAGCGGGCAGGCCGCGCGGAATCCAGAACAGGCGGAACAGCGCCATCACGTGGTCGAGACGGATGGCGCCTCCGTGCCGGAGATTCTTGCGGAGCAACTCGATGAACATACGATACCCGGTCGCCCGCAGGGCCACCGGATTCACGGGCGCGAGGCCCCAATTCTGCCCCTCCGGCGCGAACGGATCAGGGGGCGCGCCGCAATCGGCCCCTAACGCCAGCACGTCCTGAAACGCCCACCCATCCGCGCCGGACCGATCGCTGCCCAAGGCCAGATCGTGATACAGGCCGATCGGCATGCCCAGGCGTTCGGCCTGCTTTACCACGTCCTGCAACTGTTGTTCGACCACCCACTGAACATATTGATGAAACCGGACCCGCGTTCGACGACGCCGGGCAAACTCGCCGACCTGGGCGGAGGCCGGATGCCGATAGCCCTCCGGCCACTCCTGCCATATCCACACGGGCGGGTCCAGACGGCGCATCTCCTCATCGAGCGCCTGATACACGGCGAACCGCTCCAGCGCCTCGCCTTGTTCCCGCACATACCGCGTGAAGGCCCGGCCTCGTTCCGTCGTCGGCTCCATGCGCTGGCCGACCTCGGAAAAGTTGGCCCGGAGAAACTCCGCAAAGAGTCGTTCAAGCACCGATCGCTTGACGGCGGCTACGGCGTCGTAGTCCACCAGATCGCACTTTTTCAGGTCTTCCAGCGTCGAACGAAATCTGGCGTCACGCACGAGGTTCCGGGCCTCCGCCGACGTGCTGAACTCCGGAATGCGTTCGATATCAAGATACAGCTCGTTCAGATACAGCCGGCTGTTCGGAGAATAGGGGCTGATATGAAACGGCCGGGTATTTTTCAACGCATGAAGCGGATTGAGGCCGATGGCGCCGGCTTCCAGGTTCTTGGCCGCCCATTCGACGACTCCGAAGAGATCGCCGAAGTCTCCGATCCCCCAGTTTCTCGACGATCGAAGCGCGTAGAGCTGCACCGACACCCCCCAGATGCGCCGCGTCTCCTCAAAGACGGGGGGCACATAACAATGGCGAGGGGCGAGGATGAGGAGAAACGACCCCTCCGCGTCGGATTCGATCCCGTGCACCCGCGCGGTCACGTCGTAGTAGCCCATCGGCAGATCGCGCGGAAGCGGCACCTCGACCCGGACATATCGTCGGCCGTCCAGGAAACGATCCTCGCGCGGCGCCAACCCGGGTCCCGATTCATCCTCATGACGCGCACGCCCGGTTTCATCACGGATCTGCCACATAATGCGGAGATGCCGTTGCTCGTGCTCTTCGACCGCCAGACGAAACGACCAACGCGCCGAGTCGTCGCCCTCGTACGCGATCACAACCGGATCGCAGGATCGTCGCCAGGGCGATTCATCCCACCTTTGTAGTTCCTCCATCAGACCGTCGGTTGATTGGACGCGGAATCCCATCGCGGCAAGAACGGCGCGCTTGGTGTCTTCCGGGGTCACGTGCCGCGCCCCGTTGATATCGTAATACTCCGAGGCAATCCCGGCGCGTGCCGCCAGGCGGTCGAGCAATTCCGCATCCGTGGATTCAGCCATAATAGTGAGTCTGAGTGAAGACCCGGTTCAAGTCAAGGCATGCTGTGCCCAAAGAAACTCTTCATGTACAATCCGGCACATGATCGAAAGCCTGTTCGTGCTCGGCGGGCTTACGGCGGTGGGTCTCTTCGGGCTCGCAGCTGTCTGGCTGACGCCCCATCTGCTGGTCGAACTCGGCCTCTGGGCGTTGGGCCTCGGGATCATGTGCGGCCTGCCGCCTGGCTTGTGGTATCACGTCCTGCTGTATCGCGGGCTGGCTTGCCGCACGGCACCGCCCCCTCGATGGTGGATTTCGCCGGTGGAGCACCATGCCCGACTGGACCGGGCCGACCTCGCCCGGATTACACCGTGGTTCGTCGCCGGCGCAATCGGTTTTTTCCTTTCCTGCGGAGGAGGGCTTGCCGCCATCGCCGGCCTCCTGTTGATCTGAGCGGTGATGCCTTGGGAATCTCGTGATCGGCGATCGCGACCGTGTTCGGTTTGGAACCAGCTCCTGGGCCTATGAAGGCTGGCGGGGTCTGGTGTACACGCGGTCCTATCCGAAGAACCGTTTCGCCAAGGATTGTCTGGCCGAATACGCGGCCTATGAATACAACGGCGCGCCGTTATTCAGGACCGTCGGCCTGGATCATACGTTCTACCGCCCGCCGACAACCAGCCAACTCGCCTTCTACGCCGCCCAAGTTCCGACGGACTTCCACTTCTGCTCGAAGGTATGGGAGGACATCACCGTTCCGGCCTTCGCCGATCTCCCGCGATACGGCCGGCGCGCCGGCAACCCGAACCCCCGGTTTCTCGACGCCGCCCTGTGCGACGACTTCGTGCTTCGGCCCTCGCGCGAGGGACTCGGGGACCACGCTGGTCCCTTCATCTTCGAGTTCCAGCGATTCGGCCCGGACTCCAACGATTTTCTCGCCGCGCTCGACCGGTTCTTCGCGAAGCTGCCGGCCGGCCCACGTTACGCGGTGGAAGTCCGCAACTCGGCGCACCTCGGCCCTCGCTACCGCGATCTCCTGAAGGCCCACGGGGTCGCCCATGTTTACAACCACTGGACCGCCATGCCGCCCCTGCTCGAGCAGCATCGGCGGCTCAGTCGCACGTTTACGGCCGGCTTTACGGTGCTCCGGCTCCTGACCCCGCTGGGCCTGGCCTATGCCAAGGCGGTCGAGCGGTACGCGCCTTATGCTCGCATCGCCAAAGCCCAGCCGCAGATGCGCCGAGACGCCCTGGCGCTCATTCGTCAGGCTCTTGCGGACGGTGTCACTCCCTACGTCTTGGCCAATAACCGAGCGGAAGGGAACGCTCCTCTGACGATCCAAGCGCTGGCCGACGCCCTCAGAAAGGACATGGGAACGTCGATTGCCGACCCGTGAAATCGCGTGGTAGCATGACACCATATCTAAGGTGAGGAAGGAGGGAGGCAGCGATGAGGTGTCCGAGACAGACGTTCGGCGTCCGTCCGTTGGGCTTGCTCCTGACGGGCGGCATGTTCTTTTGGTTCGCGCAACAGGCTTGGTCCCAATCCGATCGAACCGACATCATGGGCGATTATCGCTACACCTACCACGACCCTGAAACACCGACGGAGGCGAAAGCGACCGCCTGCCGGGAAGCGCTTCGGCTCGCGATCAGCACCTGGCCTTCATTCCGGGAACAAACGGCGGCGGTCGTGGACTCGCCGTTGCTCAAGGATATCGTCCAGACGATCGCATCAGGCTACGTCCATGACGTGCAGGTGATCGAACAGACGGAGAAAGGCCGGACGGTGTATTGCAAGGTGCGCGGCACCGTGCAGCCGGACGAGGTCCGGAGTGTGGTCCAAGCCCAGATCAGTGGTACCGGAAACACGCCGACGGCCGTCGAGCAGAATCGCGCCTTGCGCGTACTGAGCGTGCGCGAAGACAAGGACGGCACGATCTCCGTGGTCTTCAAGGCGTTGAAGCGGCTGGACTGGCTCACCACCGCCTACGACGGCGGTCTTCGGGAACACGCCGACCTGATGGTCGACTTCTACGACGAGCAGGGAACGTTGATCAGAAGCGACCGCTACCCGGCCCGGAAAACGGACTCCGGCGACGACGTCATGAACCCAGGCGAGATCGGGGTGCGTAAGATCGGAAAGCCACTCAACGCGAAGTCTTATCGCGTCTGGGTGGTCAAGTAACGGTCGGCACCCCGAAGCGGCGGCTTCAGAGGGCGCCGGCCTTCTGCTTGCCAAGCCGCTTTACTTCTCCACGCCGAGCGGCGGAATGTTGATGCCCACCCGCTCCAGCCCCATGATGACCGTTAGCGCGGTCGGAGCGTGCTGGACGATCTCTTTCTGCACCTCGATCCGCCGCAAGTCCACAAACTCCGGCGCCGTCAGGCCCAGCGACTCCCGATACGCCCGGTCGGCGATGCCGCGCTGCCGCTCCGCCTTCTCCCGCGCCTCCTCCGCCTTTTGAAACTCCACCATCGTGATCCGGCGCTGCTCCTGGATGATCGTCTGGGCTGTCTGCTCCAGCACCCCCTTGGGCGGCAGGATACTGCCCACCACGACGCGATTGAGCCGGATCGGGATGTTCTGCTTGTCGATGAGTTTGCTCTGCACTTCCCGCGCGATCGCGTCCTGGAGCTTGGTTCTGGTGGTCGGATCCGTCGTCAACTGAAACAAGGGGTATTTCTGCACCTCTTCGCGGACGAAGGTGCGAAAGGCTTCTTTGACGTTGTTCTGATACCAGTTCGGGCCGAACCGGCTGATCAGTTCGGGCGAGCGGCCCTCGATCACGTTGGCGATCAGAAACGCGTCGAAGGAGACCGGGGCATTCTCCGCCGAGATGATGTCGAAGTGCTCGGCATACTGGATCGGCCGCACGTCCACGTCGATCACCTGGGTCGTCAGCGCCACTGCCACCCGCCCCGTGGTCGCCGGGACGGGATCCACACCGCCGTGACCGAAAAAAAACGGCTTTTCGACGAGGACACCTTCATGTCCCGCATCGATCGCCACCAACGCGCAGCCCGTCGTCATCAGGAAGAGACCGGCCGCGCCAAGCCCCCCTATCAACCAATCCCCTGACCGTGTCATAGTTGCCTCCTTTTATGGAACCAGTCGTGTAAATGGACTGCCCGTAGATATTGCCTCCTGACCGACAGCTCCAGAGACCGATGGTTTACCTTACGAACCGCTTTGAGAAATGTCAAACCGCCGGGTGGGCCGAGTCGGGAGTAACCTTGAACGTGCGAACCGCGGGAAGGTAGGGATTGCGCTGGGTCTTCAGTTGATCCCCGCCTGGCGCTGGAGCCAGCGGACATAACGGATGATCTGATCGACATCTTCAGGTGTGACCCCGTCGATCTTGGGCATGTTCCCGAAGTTCCAGTGGTGGGCGCGGACGCCGTTCGCGGCCGCTCGCTGGAAGGTGATATCGGGATGGTGATTGGGCTCGTAGATCCTGTGGACCAGCGGCGGGCCCTGAGCGGTGCCGGCGGCCCGCTCGCCATGACAGCCGGCGCAGTTGGCCTTGAACTTGGCCTCGCCGGTCCGAAACTCAGCCGGAACCGCCGCATTCTGTGTCGTCGATCCGTCGGCACAGGCGGAGGATAGACCAGCCACCAGCAGACACATGGTCAGCCCTGCCCACACCGAGGCATTCTGCGACCCGGGATCGCTCGCCTGACATTCTCGCGTCACCCGTTTGCTCATTCGGGTTTTCGCTCCGGCGCCTCGGCGCGGCCGAATTGCCGCCGCAACATCTCGGTCGTCCGCTTCATCGTCACGCGCCGATAGAGACGAGCCGACACCGGAACCAGCACGATCAGCGCGATCGTCAGATACATGAAGAATTCTTCAGGAGAGACAGGCATCGGACTCGGCTAAGCTACCGCATACTCAATGGGATCGGCAACTCCGGCCTGCCGGAATCCTTCCCGCCGGATGAGGCAACTGTCGCAGCGACCGCAAGCCAGACCCGGCGGCACCGGATCATAGCAACTGTGGGTCAGATGGAACGGCACCTTCAGCGCCATGCCGGTCCGGATGATCTCGGCTTTGGACAGATACAGCAACGGGGTCCGGATCGTCACCGTCCGCCCTTCCACTCCAGCTTTAGTACCGAGTCTTGCTACGGCTTCGAACGCTTGGATGAACTCCGGCCGGCAATCGGGATACCCCGAATAGTCCAGCACGTTGGCGCCGAAGTAAATGTGCCGGGCGTCCAGCGTTTCCGCATAGGCCAGGGCCAGAGACAGGAACACGGTGTTGCGGGCCGGCACATAGGTCGCCGGGATGCCCCCGGCCCGGTCAGCGGGCGTCCGGTCTTTGGGCACCGACTCGGCGCCCGTGAGCGCGGAACCACCGAACGGCCGCAGGTCCAACTCAAGCACGACATGATCAGCGGCGCCCAGGGTCCGCGCGATTTCGCGCGCGCGCTCGACTTCGATCCGATGACGCTGTCCGTACGAAACCGTTAAAAAATGGAGCGCGCAGCCGTCCTGTTTCGCGATGGCCGCCGTGACGGTGGAATCGAGACCACCGCTCGCGAGCACGACCGCTTTCACCACGAGCCGTTCCTCCCGTGTCCTCTCTCGTCCGCCTGCCGCAGACGGCATTGTACCCGATCGTTCGGACGGGAATCAGCTGGTCGCTGCTGTACGGGATCGTTCGTTGAAGAAAACACTCGGGGAGACAGTGTGAACCGAACGGACACGAGGCGGAAACGTCTCGGCCAAGGAACCGACTCGAGGAACGGCCTACTCCCGTTCCTCTTCCTTCTCGATTTTTTCCAGCAACTCCTGTTTGGACTGGCATTCGACGCAGAGCTTCGCGAACGGCACCGCGGCCAGTCGCTTTTCACTGATCTCCACACCGCATTCGGCGCACACCCCGTAAGTACCCTCGGCCAGGCGGGTCAGCGCTTCGTCAATGAGTTGGCGCTTGCGGTTCCGCATCTCCATCAACGAGATGCCCAACTCGCGCTCCAAATCCATGAGGGCCTGGTCGCCGACGTCGCGCGCCGATTCAAGCCGCCGCTGCTGGTCCTCCGTCAAGGACTGACCGAGGTTGCCCGCGATCTCCTTCATGATTTCCTGGCGCTTGCCCATCAACATGCGGTACAGCGCTTCCCGTCTCCGCTCCTGTTCCTCTTTGCTCTTGACGGCTTGTTTGTCCTTGCCCGACGCGCGAGGCTCGAGCGATTGAGGTTCCTTGATCTCAACAGCGCCGGAGGATACCCGGGTTTTCGCCGCGGGCTTGCCGGGCGCCTTGCTCTTAGACGCGGTTTTCTTCTTGGTCTGAACTTTACCCGCCATATCGCCTCACCTTCACCGGATCGGCCGGACGGCCGAAAAAGTTCGGCATTCATAGCACGGCGTAGATGATTGTGCAAGACCTTGTTCGGACGGAAAGGTCGGATTAAGCCGAGGCATGAAATCGGTAGGGTATCAGAACAAGCTCACGCCCAAAGGAACCGCACCACGCAAGGAGATCTGTTCGCATTCCCGAAGGTCGGGGGCTAGGGATAGACGATCGTCGAATGAACGTCGTAACCGCCGAGCTTGTCGCGCCCGTTCAAGCTCTTCAATTCCACCAGAAAATCCAGGCCGGCAATCTCGCCTCCCAGTTGACGGACGAGGTGTACGGTGGCGGCCGCCGTCCCGCCGGTGGCCAGCAGATCGTCGACGATCAGCACCCGTTCCCCGATCGCGATCGCATCGCGGTGGATCGCCAGGGAACTCGCGCCATACTCCAGATTGTATTTGACCTCGAAGCTGTCGGCCGGCAGCTTACCTGGCTTCCTGACCGGCACGAACCCGGCGCCGAGCTGGTTCGCGAGAGTCCCGCCCAGGATGAACCCTCTGGACTCGATGCCGACGACCTTCGCGATATGCCTGCCGCGATAGCGCGCCGTCAGCTCTTCCACGATGCTGTTGAATGCGCGGGCGTCTTTGAGCAGCGTGGTGATGTCATAGAAGAGAATGCCCGGTTTGGGGAAATTCGGCACTTCGCGAATGAGCGCTTTGTAATCCATCGATCGCTCGCCCCTCTACAACAAATCGTCCTGCCTCATCATCCTTTTCTCGATCGAAGTCCGGAGCTTCACCAGAGCCGCGGTTTCGATCTGCCGGACCCGCTCCCTGGTCAGACCGAGATCCTTTCCGATTTCCTCAAGGGTCTGAGCTTCTCCGCCGTCCAAACCGAAGCGGGAGATTACCACAGTTCGCTCCTTCTCAGGCAACTCCTTGACCCACGCCATCAATTCCTCGCGCCGCATCACGCCCTCGGCGGTCTCCGCAGGGGAGGCGCTCAGGGGGTCCTCGATCACGTCGCGGAGAAAGGTGTCGCGTCGATCGTTGATCGGGCTGTCGAGCGAGCAGGTCGTGCGGATCAGTTGCTTGAGATCGAGAACCTCCTCTTCGGAAATCTTCATCCGTCTGGCGATTTCGTGCGTCTTCGGCTCGCGTCCCAGCTCCTGACCGAGCTGTTCGACTTTGGTCAGATAGCGATTAAGCCGCTCGACCACATGAACGGGGAGCCTGACCAGTTTACCCTGATTGATGATTGCCCGTTCAATATACTGCCGAATCCACCAGGACGCATAGGTGCTGAAACGGAACCCTCGCTTGTAGTTGAACTTCTCGACCGCCTTGATCAACCCGAGATTTCCCTCTTCGACAATATCAGCGAACGGGAAACCCCGGTTCATGTATCGCTTGCCGATACTGATCACGAGACGCAGGTTGGCTTCTATCATCTGTTCGCGGGCGCTCATGTCGCCCGCCATGACGCGCTTGCCCAATTCCTGTTCTTGCCGGAAGGTCAGAAGGGAGTTATGTCGGATTTCCCGCAGATAGGACTTCAGCGTGTCGAGCCCTTCGGACTTTTCTTCTTTCCGCCCTCGGACTTTGACGCGACGGCCGTTGGGCAGAGACGCTTCGCGAATCTCTTCGCCCTGTGCGTCGTCTTCGTCCTGGGCGTCGACCGATTCGTTCAGATCGTCGTCATCGCTCACGATCATCGTTTCCTTTCACCCGCTGCCGCCGTCGTCAATGCCAAATCCGAAAATCCTTGTACTGGCCCGACGCCGCGCTCCACGTCACTTGGAGGTCATCGACGCGCGCCAACGGAGGCCCCTCCTTGAGTGCCTCGATGAGAGCCGCGATCGACTCTTTTTCGCCCTCAACCTCAACCTCGACGCGCCCGTCGTCCAAATTCCTGACGCCTCCCGTAAGGTTCCGCCGAACGGCCTCTTGACGGGTAAACGCCCGGTAGGCGACGCCCTGCACTCGTCCGCTCACGAGAATTCTGGCTCTGACAAGCGACTTGCCGCGCGGTTCGGTCATGGCTGAACGCGCATGCCGTCGGATTCACCGAGAGGAGACCGTTCGGGAGAGGATATTCTCATACCTCGACTCACGCGTCACGCTTTTCTTGAGAACATGCTGAAGAATTTGAGGCAAAACCGAAAACGTCACACCGAGGAAAACCCGAAGTCTTCGGCTGCTCGCACATGAACTCGCGGAAGAAAGTGGAGCTTTTTAAAAAACAGGCGGGAGGTACGGGCAGGCGAGGTTTGAAACGAAGCCAAGAACCCTTGGAAGGTGCTCTACGCTCGCGCCAAGAACTATTGGATGGCGCTCGACCTCACAAGCGCGGTGTGGTCGGGGCGAGAGGATTTGAACCTCCGACTCCCGCGTCCCGAACGCGGTGCGCTACCGGGCTGCGCTACGCCCCGATCCCGTCATCCGATGTTTGCCGGCCTGCTCAGGTCAAGGGCTCGAACGCCATGCTGTGCGCATCGGCGACGCCTTTGCAGGTTACCTTGCCGCCCATAAGATTCACGCCCTTCGCAAGGCCAGGGTCAGAGCGAATCGCGCGCTCAACCCCCTCCGAAGCCAGGCGGACTATAAAGGGTAGCGTCGCGTTGGTCAAGGCCAAAGTCGCCGTCCGGGGCACGATGCCAGGCATGTTGGGCACGCAATAGTGCAGCACACCGTCCGCGACATAGACGGGATCGGAATGGGTCGTCGGTCGCGTCGTCTCGAAGCAGCCGCCTTGATCGACCGCCACATCCACGACGACCGATCCTGGTGTCATTCTGGAGACCACCGCGCGCGACACCAGTTTGGGGGCGCGAGCACCCGGCACCAGGACGGCACCGATGACCAAATCGGCGGCTTCCACCGCACGGTCGATATCGGCCTGGTTGGCGGCCAGCGTGACGACACGCCCCCGGTAGAGATCATCCAGATAGCGCAAGCGTTCCAAGTCTAAATTGATGACGGTCACCTGTGCGCCCATCCCGACCGCGATCCGGGTCGCCGAACTGCCGACCGTGCCGGCTCCCAAGATCACGACCTTGGCCGGGGCGACGCCCGGTACGCCCGCCAACAACACTCCACGCCCGCCCGGCAAGCGTTCGAGGTAGCGGGCGCCGATCTGCACCGCCATGCGCCCGGCGATCTCGCTCATGGGCTTCAGCATTGGCAGGTTCCCATGCCTGTCCTCGGTCGTCTCATAGGCAATGGCGGTGACGCGCGCATCCAGCAAGGCCCGCGTGAGTTCCAGCGACGACGCCAGATGCAGGTAGGTGAACAATACTTGGCCAGGGCGGAAGAATCGGCACTCGGACAACTGGGGCTCTTTCACTTTGACGATCAGGTCGGCCTTCTGAAAGATTTCCTCTTTCGACGACGCGACCTGAGCGCCGGCTCGCTGATACGCTTCATCCGGAAACCCGCTGCCGTCGCCGGCCGAGGCTTCCACCCACACCGCATGACCGGCTCTCAGCAACGTCTGCGCGCCGTCGGGGGTGACACTGACGCGATACTCATGGTCCTTGATCTCCTTGGGAACGCCGATGATCATCTGCCCCTCCTCCGTCCAGGTCCAGCTTCCTCCGACATTATACTCTGATCGGTATCGAACCGTCCCGCGCGAGGTAGACACTCCGCAGAAGCCTGGTGTAAGATGGCGCCCAACCTGAGCGACCGCGATCCGGTCGTTGAAACAGGAGGGCGCAGATTTGTCGTCCGGTGTCTGTCATGCTTGCGGCGAAGCGAACAAACCGTTGATGAAACTGTCGCTCGGTAAGGACTTCTTCGGACGACCTTACGATCGCCTGTCGCCATCCGCCGATCAAAGCCCACGGTGGTATTGCGAAGTCTGCTCGATGCACAAAAATCTGCAGCGGGATTTCCGTGACATTCGCTCGGAGTTCGAGAAGCTCGGCTCGGGACAACCGTCCGAGTTGGCGCGCGCGGAAGAGCTCAAGCGGGCACAAATGCGGTTGCGGGAAATCGCGGCGATTCTCGACGGGCGGGAAGGCAGCTCTCCCTTGATCAATATCGGTGAAGTCACCGGCCTCCTTCACCGTCTCCAGAATCAGCCCTCTGCCTTGACTCCGTAATCGAGGACTCCTCGTTGTCCACGTTCAAACATCACATCTTCGTCTGTGTGAACCAGCGGCCGAAGGAAGACCCGCGCGGCTGTTGCGCCAACCACGGCTCCGAACGGCTGCAGGCGTTCTTTAAAAAGGAAGTGGAGCGGCTGGGGTTGAAAGGCGCGGTCCGAGCCAATAAAGCTGGTTGTCTCGACCATTGCGAATACGGTCCCAGCATCGTAATTTATCCTGAAGGCGTGTGGTACTGGGTCGGCTCCGAAGCCGACGTCACGGAGATCATGGAACGACACATCGTGAAGGGCGAAATCGTGGAGCGCCTGCTCATGCCCGATCATGAACCGCCCCCCGACAAACGTTCAGGTCAAGGTTCAGGCTAAGGCAGAAGCACGTGACGGCAGTTCCTCATCCCCTCCTCGAATCACCTTAACCTCAGCCTCAACCGCAGCTCAAGCAAAATGAGGCCGGTCATGCCCGTCGAGGAAAAATGGAAAGCCAATCAAGAGAAGGTCGCCTTCATGAAGCGTTTTCCTGGACTGACCCTGTCATGGGAGCACGCGGTCGGTAAAACGATCGACACCGTGACACCCTTGACCGCTAAGCCCGGCGCGGCGGTGCTGACCTTTCAGGACGGGTCGTTCGCAGTGGCCCCGCCGCTGGCTCCGGAACCTTGGGAATTGGGCGAGGCTCTTGACTGTGCCAGAAGGTACCTGGAGCCCAAGCATCCGGAGGCGTACGCCGAATATGACCGGTTGGTTCGCCGGGATAAAGAGGCGCTTCGCTCGGCACGGCTGGAAAAAATCATCGGCGCGATTGAAAATAATCTCGAGCAGATCCCTGAGCTGAAGGAACGCATCCGGCAACTCGTGGATCGGTGGAAGTGAGGAGAGCCGGCCATGAAGAACATGCTGGAAATCTTCTCCCAGGCTCTGTTTGAGGGAGTGAAACCCATGATGGTCGTCAGAGATCACCTCGTCCGGCATCCCGACCGCTGTACGCATAACGCCGTCTGCATTCCCATTTGTCCGACCGGCGCCTGGCTTTCCACCCCGCCGTTCAAGTTCGACGCCTCCCGCTGCCTGGAAAGCTGCCGTCTCTGCCTTGACGCCTGCCCGTCGCAGGCGATTTACGCGGTGTTTCGGAAGGGGGAGAAGCTGCTGGAGCCGCAGAAGAAGTCGGGGTAGGCTGGCCAATCCCCTGTGCTCGCGCACCGCGCACACCAAGGCTTATTGGAGTGTCATCAAAGCGGGCGGTGCTCGGTGGACGCGCGCAGTGGGGGATCAGCCAGCCCACCCCTCTGGGGAGTGAATGAAGAAATCCAATTCCTCGCCAAGCGCAAGGAACCAAGCCTCCGCGTAAGTCGCGATGCCGGGTTATCCAGCCCATGAAAATGGGCAAGCTGCCAGAGGCATCTCGCCTCACATGAGCTGTTTCCTTAAGCGCCCCCAATAGGCCGTGCCGACGTAGCCGCAGCCTGCTGTCAACGTGGTCAAGGCCATGATGCGGTAGACCGCGCCACGCAAGGCTTTCACGTTGACCGCGGGATTCAACAGGTCGTCGGACGTAGCGACCAAGCGCAGCGTTTCGCCGGCAAGGAGGATTGGCCACATGCAGGAGAGACGCAGGCGCACTTCTCGTCTGGGGATCGCCAACGTATACAGCCATCCCTGGTCGAGATGCTCGCGCGCGATCGCGATCAGCTTGCGCAGAACCGGCCTGAAGGCAGGCTGGCTCTCCGCCTGGAGCAGATCCTGCGGCACGAGTCCTGCCTCCTTCAGGAACGCCTCCGGGATGTAGCAACGCCCGCGCCGGAGATCGCGAGCCAGGTCCTTGAGGATGTTCGTAAGCTGAAGCCCTTTGCCGAATCGCACACCGAGGGCCGACATGCCAGCCTCATCCCAACCGGCCAACGACGGGAAATGCGCGCACATCATCCGCGTCCAAAATTCTCCGACGCAGCCGGCCACGTAATACGTGTAGATGTCCAAGTCGTCCATCGTCTTGAGCGCAGTCAGGTCGCGCGCCGAATCGCCGGGAAATCGCGTCAGATCCATCTCCATGCCGTTGAGCAGCGTTCCCATTAATCGCCGGATGCGGGCCCGATCTCCCGGCGCGAACTCCAGATACAGCCGGAAGCAGCCTTCGAGCCTCTTGAGAAGGGTGCGCTCGGCCGAATCGGTTTGACGGGGAATCAGGGCCGTTTGGATTGTCCGAATTTCTTCCCAGTTGACATGGTCTTCAGCGAACTGGGCCCTGAACTGTTTGAGGAACAACAACCGTTGTCCACGGTCGATCAGATCCGTATCCGCAATCGTATCGGCCGCGCGCGCGAAAAGGTAGGACAGCCCCATTTGACTCCGCACCGCAGGGGGCAGGACGATCAGGGTCAGGTAGAACGAACGGGAGACGTCTTTGAGAAGGTCGCGCAACAGCGGCTGTTGGGAGGAATGTGGACGCGTGGCAGACCTCTAGCGAACTTCGAGCTTGCCTTCCATTCCCTTTTCACGGTGGCTGGCGAAAAACAACAGCTTCTTGTCGCAGTAAAACGTGTAGGTTCCAGGTTGCAGCGGGGTGAAGCGGACTGTGACGGTCTTGCCGGCGCTCACATCCTGATCCACCATCAGCCCGGCCGCCGCTTCTTTCAGCACGAAGTTGTGGGGCGTGAGCAGCGTGACGCTGGTGAGGGTCAGCTCGACCGGTTTTCCGGCTTCGACAATGAGATGGCTCGGCGTATACGAATAGCTGTCCAGCGTGAGGGATGCGCGCTGGATCCCGTCGGAACCGAGCGCGGCGATGACTGGCTCGGCCGGCTTCTCTTGATCGGCCAGTGCATCGACACCGCAGGCCAGACCAACGGCCACAATCAGCACGACCGTAAGAAGAGTCCAGGCCATTCGCCGAGCGCGTTCCACGTGAGGCGTTGTAGCAGAAGGGGTGGCGCCGGTCAACAAGTCTCGCGACCTCAAGGACTTACAGGATGCCTACCGTGGGCGTGCCACGACTTGACCGATACGCGACGAGCCTTATCATAACCCCCGATGGCCCCGATAAGATCGCCTGAGAAGCCGGAGGATGCTGTTCTCGCCAGGGCGCTGTAGTATATTAAGGCAACCATCGAAGCACGGTCTCGCACCCGGACCTGCGAAACAGTATGGTCAAACAAGCAAGGACCTGACCAAGGAGGATATGAATGAAGTGGCTTAAGGGAATGACGCTGCTCCTGATAGCGAATGTCTTGATCTTCGTTACGCTTTCGATTTCGTTCCACCTGCTGGTGAACGTCGTCCTGCCGGCCTTCGGCATCGACGTGAGAGGCGTGGTCGATCAGCAGGATCTGATTTGGGCGATGGTCTTCGGATTCGGCGGCGCCTTCCTCAGCTTGGCCTTCTCGAAACAGATGGCGCGATCCATGCTGGACTGTTATCAGATCACACAACCGCGATCCCATGCGGAGCAGGTGGTGTACGGCGCCGTGCAGGAGATCGCGCAGCGCCTGCGGATTCACATGCCGGAAGTCTGGGTCTACGACTCGCCGGATCCCAATGCCTTCGCGACCGGCCCGAGCAAAAACAACTCCATGGTGGCGGTCTCGACCGGCCTGTTGAACAATCTGAACGAGCAGGAAGTGCGGGCGGTCCTGGCGCACGAGATGGGTCATGTCTACAACGGCGACATGTTCACGACCACGGTGTTGGCCGGATTGATGAATACGTTCGTCTATCTGATCAGCCGCTGGGTCTATCGCCACCTCGCCGAACGCAACGAAGCCCTGGCTCTGGGCATCTATTTCTTCCTGCAATTCGTGCTGTCGATCCTGGCCATGATTCCGATCAGTTGGTTCTCCCGTCGTCGGGAGTTCGCGGCTGACGCCTTCTCGGCCAAGGTCTACGGCAAAGACGCGATGATCTCGGCCCTGCAAGCGATTGACCGGTGGGTGGCTCGGGCTCAGTTCGAATATTCCGCTCAAGATGCCTTGGCCACCATGAAAATCTCGGGCAAAACCTCCGGTTTCTTGGGGCTGTTTGCCACGCACCCGCCTATCGAAGAACGGATCGCCGCGCTTCAAAGGCTCTAACCCAAGGTGTTCCTCTATGCCGCTGCTGAAACAAGGGCTTTCGTGGCTCGTCGTAGGATTCGGGGCGGTCGCCGGATGTGGGTCCGGATATGTGTTCCATCCGGGCCCGGCTCAGGCCGCCGAAGAAAGGACAAGAGCGATGGCCGCACCATCGTCAAGCGTCTATGATTTCACACTCGACGACATCGACGGCAAACCGGTGTCGCTGGGTCAGTTTCGCGGCAAAGTGCTTTTGCTCGTCAATACCGCCAGCTTCTGCGGGAACACACCGCAATACGCCGACTTGCAGAAGATGTATGAGAAATACCGAGACCAGGGGTTGGAGATCCTGGCGTTCCCCGCCAACAACTTCGGCCGGCAAGAGCCGGGGACCAATGAGGAAATCAAGAGCTTCTGCTACACCAAGTACAGCCTCACGTTTCCCCTGTTCGGCAAGATCAGCGTCAAAGGCCCGAACAAGCATCCGCTCTACCGGTATCTGACAGAGCAAAGCCCGTTCCCCGGCGAGGTGGAATGGAATTTTCAGAAATACCTGGTGGATCGTTCAGGGCAAGTGGTCGCGCGCTATCATCACCGGATGAAACCGCTCTCGGACGAAATCGTCAGGGGGATCGAGACGGCGCTGGCAAAGTAGACTTGGCAGGCCGCTTTCGCATTCGTCCCGCTCGTCGCGCGTTCAGGTTTTTTTCACAAAACTGATGTGAGCACGATATTCCTGGATCGCCGCGGCCAGGGCCTTGCTTCCCAGAGAAATATTCGCTTCGAGCGCCGCTTCGACCTCTTTGTCGTCGATCACCACTTCGTAGCGATCCTGGACATTGGTGCGCACGGGGCCCTGCTTGATCTCCCTCGGCAGAAAGACTTCCGTCCAGATTTCTTTCTCAACTAGACACACATCCTTGAAGCGTTCGTACAAGAGCGCAAGCTTCTCCGGATCCGTCTCCTTCATGTCTTCTCATCCCTTTGTTCCCGTCCTTCACAGGTGATCTCCAGCGAGAGTTGCCCCTGGCAGCCTCAATGGTCGTGGCCATGTCCCCCGCCGCAGGGTCCTTCCGCCCCGCCGCCTCCCGGCATCTGTGTCGGTGCTGGAATACCCGCGATGTTGAGCGGAGTGGGATCAGGCCTGGAGACGCCGATCGCGCCGGACCGAGCGGCAAACGAAGAGAACACCCGGCGAATCGGCGCACCGCATTCGTGACAGGCTGTGAGCGGGGCGTCCGACACACGCTGAAGGTATTCCTTTTTCCGAGAACAAGTCGACTGTCGGTCGCATCGTTCGGCCAGGTACTCATAGATCGGCATCGCCGTTCTCCGAATTCGGTGGTCCCAAGAGAAAGGTTTGGCGGCCGCCCTACTTCTGAGCAGCGGGAGCGGCTTGCGCGGGCTGATCCGAAATCGTAAACCGCATCGTGCCGACCTGATTGGCCGCATGGAACGGCTGTTGGCCGAGCGGGGTGATGAAGATCTTCACCAGGTAGTTGCCTGTGGGCCAGGCCCCGTCAGGCCGCTTCAATTCCAGATACCCATATCGCGAGTGCCCCGGCACCTCTAGGGCATCCTTGCCGATCGGGGTCTCGGATAGTTTTCCACCTTCTCCCTCCAGGAACCACTGGGCGCTGAACTGCGCAGGGTCTTCGAGCGGCGCCACCTCAAACACGATGTAGATGGCCGGGGTGTCCGGCGTAAACACCGTCGTACCGGCACCGATGGGCTTCAACCGGGGGTCCTGCGTGTACCACCCCTTCCGGCCGAAACTATCCCATTCCTCTTCGAACCCTTTGGCGAACTTGATCCAGACAAAAATAGACTGCGGAACGCCTTTTTTCTGGGTATCGAACAAGGGAGACGTCGTCGGGTCCACTTCCGTCTCGGACTGCTCCTTGGGTGTCATCAACTCTCTGGCCTGACTGACCGGAGCGAAGCGGAGTCCCGTGATAAATGCGGCCAGACCAAAGACGAGCAACGCCATACGCACCACAGGCGGAGTCGGGCCATGATCGGTGACGTTCATGCCGCACCTCCTTTCCCTTTCCCGGATCGACCGGGCAAACGGTGAGACATTCTGCTAACTCATATCAGCCTACTGCATACCCCCGGGCATTTCAATGGTTCGTCGGCTCGTGAGGAGAGGTCTGCTATATATAATGGCGCGGAAGCAGCGCCAAGGGTCCTCAAATCGAACCAGCTATCGTGAGAGCTTTTTCAGGACACCGCGAACGCCGCCGCGATCAAGAGCAACTCGGATCCCGATCTCGTGAGCATCCCAACCGCTCCCCACAGCCCCAGGCTTTCCTTGCCTGTACCGTGACGGATCCATCGACTGTACCCACACCAGTACACCCTGCCGCGAGGCTCGCCGGCGCTGTAGCGGATGAGCAGGACCCCCCGCACGAGCGCAACCGGAAATATGGCATCCGCGAGGGTGCCTTTCAAGCCATCGCTCAAGGGGGAGGCGAAAACTACCTGTCAGCCTTCGCGCTCTTCCTGCACGCCACCCCCGTTCAGATCGGCATCCTGTCGTCTCTCCCCCAGCTCATCGGAACCTGGGCGCAACTGGTTTCCGTGAAAGCCTTGAATCACGTTTCTCATAGGAAGCCGCTGATCCTGTTGGGAGCGGCAGGACAGGCCGCTCTGTGGCTACCCATCCTGATCCTGCCGCTTCTGTTTCCGTGGGCAGCCCCGTGGCTGCTGATCGCCGTCGTGACCCTTCATGTGGCGATGGGGCATCTCGCCGTTCCCGCTTGGAACAGCCTGATCACCGATTTCGTGGTTCCAAACGGCCGGGGCGCGTATTTCGCGCGGCGTGCGCGGCTCATGGCAGTCGCCAGCTTCTGCGCGCTGTTCACGGCGGGGCTCCTCCTGGACGCCGGACGATCTTCGGAGATTCCATGGGTCGGTTTTGCACTGATCTTCCTGACGGCGGCCGTAGCGCGCAGCCTGTCCACCTACTGTTTGGCCAAGATCGACGAGCAGGCAGCGGCGTCGCCCCGGGAAACCGACGGCCGGTTCCTTGATTTTCTCGGACGATCGTCGAGCCGAGACTTCAGACGCTTTCTGCTGTTCTCCGGGCTCATGCATGTATGCGTCCTCATCGCCGGCCCCTTTTTTGTCGTGTATATGCTTCGCGACCTCCACCTCAGTTACCTGCAGTACGCCGCCTGGCTGGCCGCCGGCACGTTCGGGCAATTCATCACGCTCAAACCCTGGGGCCGCATCAGCGACCGGTTCGGCAACAAGATGGTGATCGCGGTGACCGGCTGGTCGGTGCCGTTCCTGCCCATGCTGTATCTGCTCAGCACGAACCTGGTGTTTCTGCTGGCCGTGAATTTCCTGGGCGGGGTAATCTGGGCGGGTATGACCCTCGGGCTGCAGAACTACGTCTTCGATGCGGTCCGCGCGGAAGACAAGGCCAAAGGCGTCGCGGTGACCAATGCGATCAATGCGGCGGGATGGATCGTCGGGGCCTTGATTGGAAGCTGGCTGACGGCCGTGACGCCCTCAGCCGTCACCATCGCTTTCTTGCCCGTGGAGCTTCATCCGGTTTCCAACCTTCCAGTCGTGTTCCTTATTTCCGGCTTGCTCCGGCTGGCGGTCTCCGCCTGCCTGCTCGATACTTTCCGTGAACCGCGCACCGTCGAACTCATCTCCACGGGCCAGCTTGTCCGGGAACTTTCACTCATCAAGCCGCTCACTCGGCTCTTCAGCGGGAAACGTTCGCGCGCCTGACGGCGACCGAACTCTGTCGAGAATTGCGCCTACCGCGGCATCGACTCGCCGCCTCCGGCTCGTTCATGTTCCTCCTGTTTCAGTTTTTCAAAGGCCCGATCGGCGTTGCCGCGGACCTGTTGCGGTGTCGGCTGAATGGGTCCCTTCGGTTGTTCGCTCGCGCACGCCGCCCACCAAAGACACACACCGAGCAATAACACCGCCGCCTCGATCTTCCGCGCCCACTCTCCCGCGCCTCCCTTCATGAGCGATCCTCCTTGTTCGTTGTTCGCGATGGGATGAACCGACCGGCCCGCCTATTGAAACGCAAGCCGGAGATTCGCCACCGTTTCCGCTATGCCCCGTTCCAAAGCGGCCCGAGTCAACCGCTGGAAATCCTGCGAGTCGGCCGACGCCAGACTCCAGCCGTCGGGCTGTTCCACCCGCGCCGTCACGACATTGTGAAACACGACTTCCGCGCTCTCGACCCGGATGATCTTGCTCGTCACCGTGTACGGCGGCAGATCCTCATGGTGCCTGGCCCAGAGCCGCTCTCTCAGCGTGGGCCCCTCGATGCGATAAATCAGGACGCTGTCCACGCCCAGCAACCGGCCGAGCCGGATGGCCGACTCCTCGGACACGGTTCCTCCCAACTGGAACCGTTGCTCGCCCAGCACCGTCGCGAGGTGGAATCGTTCGATGATTCTGAGAGATGGCCGCTGCGCTTTGAGCTGAAACGCCGCGCCTTCCAGGCGCAGGTAGGCTTCCATCAACTCGCGGTTGGACGTCTTCGGATACAAGACGGCCAACCGCTGGACATCGATCGGAACGACGAACGAAGGAGGCAACACCGCGTCGGTGGAAGGAACCGGTGCAGCGGGCGGCACAGGCGTCCGACATCCGATCAGCGCGAACACGATCATGCCCGGGAGCAACTCTGCTAGTTTCGGCAACCGAGCCATGGCGCGCGCCTCTTCGTTCATTGACCTTTCCAGCCCGCCACGACCGCAAGAACTAATATACATTTTACTCCCCTTCTGAACGGAAAACCACGACGCCTGTCGCGACCTTCTCTGTGACCATGCGCGAAACCGGCGCAGCGTCTTGGAGCGCAGGGCCGAAAATTGAGACGGTCGACCGATTGACGGAATCGGAACGCCGGGCTATTCTGCTCTTGTCCGACCAGGTCGGCGATTTCCCCGGACCAACAGCCATCAAGGAGTCCCATGTCACTTCATGACCGCCTCGCCGAAGATCTGAAACATGCCATAAAGGCCAAGGATCAGCTTCGTATGGATGTCATCCGCATGATCAAGGCTGCGGTGACGAACAAGGAGTTGGAGCTCAAGAAACACCTGGACGATGCCGAACTGACCCGTGTCATGACATCCTTGATCAAGCAACGCCAGGAAGCCGCCGAGCAATACGAAAAGGCCCGGCGGGAAGATTTGGCCGGCAAGGAGCTCAAGGAAATCGCGATCATCCAAAGTTATCTCCCGCGCGCGCTGACTGCGGAGGAGATCATCCGGATTGTCGATGCCGTCGTCCAAGAAACAGGCGCAACCTCGCTGAAAGACATGGGGATCGTCATGAAAACCGTCATGGCTCGCCTGGCCGGCCAAGCCGCTGCCGGGAAATTGGTCAGTGACGTGGTCCGGTCGAGACTGCGCTAGCCCTGCTATACTTACTGAAACCTGATCGAGTCGGGCGATCCGGAAACCCTGACCACCTGTGTGCCGTTCATCCGGAAGTCCTGCACCGCTCCACCGGTCTCTTCAGCTTCCCTGGTCATGTTCACGGAGCACTGGGCGCGCATGAGCATTCTGATCGTGGACGACTCCCAGGACCAGCGATTGTTGCTCCGGTCCATCCTCCAGAAAGCCGGCTATCCCGACGTCCTGACGGTTGAATCGGCCGCTGCGGCGCTGAAGCAGTTGACCGACTCGTCCAGTCCGCACCCTCCGACCATCGACCTGATTCTCATGGACTATCTCATGCCCGATGTCGATGGAGTGGCCGCTTGCCGTCTGATCAAGGCCCAACCACACCTCAAGGACATCCCGATCATTATGGTGACCGCCAACAACGACCCATCGAATCTTCAAGAGGCGTTCGCCGCGGGCGCGACCGATTACATCAACAAACCGGTCAACAGCGTCGAACTGCTGGCCAGAGTCGCATCGGCGCTCGCCCTGAAACGCGAGATGGACTGCCGGAAGGCCAGGGAACAGGAACTCCGCGCAAGCAACGAGGAACTGCAACGCGCCCTCCGGGAAGTGAAGACCCTGCGCGGCCTGATCCCGATCTGCGCGTCATGCAAGAAGATCCGGAACGACCTCGGGTCGTGGCAGCAATTGGAAGAATATCTGCAGGAGCATTCGGAGGCCGAGTTCAGTCACGGACTCTGCACCCCCTGCATCAAGAAGCTTTATCCTGGCGTTTATGAACGCTAACTGCTACCATCCGGCTCGGTGGACGTGCTTACGTAAGACGACCTCATAGTACAGGGTGCCTTGATGGGCATTTTAATCGTTGACGATTCCTCGGACGATCGTCTTCTCCTGCAGTCGATCCTGACCGCAGCCGGGTATGAAGACATCATCGCTGCCGATTCGGCTGCCGCCGCCTTCCGCCACCTCGGACTGGACGGCGGGAAGCAGACCGTCTCCCGCGTCGATCTGATTCTGATGGACATCATGATGCCGCAGATGAACGGCATCGAGGCGTGCCGCCAAATCAAGGCGGTCGAACGGCTACGCGACATTCCCATCATCATGGTGACGGTCAAGACCGATCCGGTCGACCTCCAGTTGGCGTTCGCAGCCGGAGCGATGGATTACATCGGCAAGCCGATCAACAAGGTCGAGCTGCTCACGCGCGTTCGTTCGGTGCTGCGATTGGTTCACGAGATCGACCGCCGCCGCGCGCGAGAACAGGAGTTGCTGGAAGTGATGCGCCAGCTCCAAGAGGCCAACCAGATGCTGCTGCGCCTCTCGTGCCTGGATGGTCTGACCGGCATCACCAACCGGCGCCAGTTCGACGATTTCCTGGATCAGGAATGGCGGCGAGCCGTCCGCGACTCGACCCCGCTCTCCCTGATCATGCTCGATATCGATCGATTCAAATATTACAACGACAGCAACGGCCACCAGGCAGGAGATGAATGCTTGAAGCAGGTCGCCAGCGTCATTTCCGGCGCGGTCAACCGGCCGGGCGACCTTGTCGCCCGCTACGGCGGAGATGAATTCGCCGTCGTGCTCCCGGGTACCAACGCGGACGGAGCGGCCCAGGTGGCCGAAACGCTGCGGCGGAAGATCGAAACGGCGGGGATTTCTCATTCGACCGGTGAGCCGGTCACTATCAGTCTGGGCGTCGCGAGCACCATCCCTACCCGCGCGGCATCGCCGACCGATCTGATCAGGGCGGCCGATCAAGCGCTGTACCAGGCCAAGCAGGAAGGCCGTAACTGCACCAAACAGGCGAACCTCCTTTCGCTGGTCGAGGGCCCGCACAAAGACTGATCCTGCGGAAACCGGAGACGTCAGGTTTGTGTCGATCACGAATTCCCAATGTCTCACCGCCATGCCTGCTACGAGGATATCCCATCACCCCGCCCCAACGGCTTGCGCGTCCGCGGACGTGTGAGTCGGGTCGACGTCGTGCGCGATCCCTTGGCTCCCAGAGCGCGGCGCCCGGGGCACATCCTCCGGCGGGGACAGATTCTGGGGAAGTCGCCGGGCGGCTTGCACAAACGAGAACCGTGAAATCGGCACGATGGCTAGAAAAATAACCCCCGCCCGAACGAAACGAACTCCGAGAGGGGCGACACGTTCCAATCGCCTCAGGGAAGCATTGCGACTGGAACAGGCTGCCCGCAAGCGAGCCGAAGAAGCCTTGCGCAGGGTGTCGGCCGAATTCGCCTCGCTCGCCCGGGCACACTTGCCGGAGCCGAATCGGCCCGATGCGCCGCCGCGCCGGGAGCGCCCCAAACGAGCGCGAAACGCCGACAGCTTTGACAGACGCGACAAAGAGTGGGCGGACCGGGTGCAGCGGGCGTTGATGGAAGGAACCGCCTCTGTGACGGGGAGCGAATTTTTGTCCGCGCTCGTCCAGCAAATCGCACACACGCTCGGCGTGAAATACGTGTTTGTGACAGAACTGGTGGGCGGCGACTCGTCATGGATGCGAACTCTGGCTTCGTGGACCGGAGACAAGCCGGGCTCCCCGATCGAATACGAGACGACCGGAACTCCCTGTGAGTACGTGGTCGAACACGGCAAAGCCTATTTCCGGCATTCGCTCAAGGAACTCTTTCCCCGCGACAAATTCTTGGCCGATCTCGGGGCAGTCAGCTATCTGGGGATCGCGATGACCGACCGGTCCGGTCGCACGATCGGGCACCTCTGCATCATGGACGACAAGCCCCTCGACGGCGAGCACCGCATCACCCCGATCCTGAAGCTCTTGGCCTCCCGGGCCGCGGGGGAAATCGAGCGTATGCGGAGCGAGGAGAACCTTCATCTTTATCGGGAAATTATCACGCACGCCGAGGATGCCATCGCGATCCTCGATCTGCAGGGACGCTTTACGTATCAGAACGCCGCACACGCCGCATTGACCGGGTACGCCGACCACGAATTGGTCGGCAAGACCCCAGCGGTCGTACTGGGACCGGAAGCATTCGCCGCAATTCTGGATCGATTGGCGACCGCAGGAGGCTACCGCGGTGAAGTCAGCGGGCGCACGAAGGACGGGATCGAGAAGACCTTCGAGGTGTCGCTGTTCACCATCCGGAACCCAGTCGGTTCGCCCGTCTGTTACGTCGAAATGACCCGCGACATCACGGAGCGAATACGATCCGAACAGGCCGAGCGACGACGGGCGGCCAGCCTGCAGCAGTACCAGCACGCGCTGCTCGAATTGGCTAAGAGCGAGGCCGTCAACGGCGGAGACCTCACGCAGGCGTTTCAGGCCGTCACCCGGACCGGATGCCGCGCATTGGGGGTCGAACGGGCCAGCATCTGGTTATACGACGAAGATCGCTCGAGCATTCGGCTGTACGACCTCTACGAACCGCGGCTCGATCGTCATTCATCTGGAGCTATCCTCTCCGCGCGCGATTATCCGGCGTATTTTTCGGCATTGGAACACGAAGACCATGCCATCGCCGCCCATGATGCGCATCAGGACGCCCGGACACGGGAATTTTCCCGGTCCTACCTGACGCCGCACGGCATCGGTGCCATGCTGGACGCGCCGATCCGTCGAAAGGGACGCGTCGTCGGAGTGCTCTGCCACGAACACGGCGGCGGCCCTCGACAGTGGACCCCCGAAGAAGAACACTTCGCTAGTTCCCTGGCGACCATCGCCACGCTCGCCATGGAAGCGATCGAGCGGCGACAAGCGGAACAGGCGCTGCGGATCGCCAAGGAGGCTGCGGAGGTGGCGAACCGCGCCAAGAGCGAGTTTTTGGCCAGTATGAGTCATGAGATCAGGACCCCGATGAACGCCATCATCGGCATGGCCGATTTGCTGTGGGAAACGGAGTTGAGTCCGGACCAACGAAAATATGTCCGCATTTTTAGGCGGGCCGGCGGCAATCTCCTATCGCTGATCAACGACATCCTCGATCTCTCGAAGGTCGAGGCCGGCCATCTGGAGCTGGAGGCGATCGAGTTCGATCTCTTCGAACTCATCGACAAAGCCATTGAGATCCTGGCGATGCGTGCCAACGAGAAAGGCTTGGAACTCGCCTGCCACGTCTCCCCCGACGTGCCCTGTCATCTGATCGGCGATCCGAATCGCCTGCATCAGATCCTCGTCAACTTGATCGGCAACGCCATCAAGTTTACGGAACACGGCTCCGTCGTCGTCCGCGTCCTGAACGACCCGGACATCAACCAGCCTGGGGCGATCCGCTTCTCCATCACCGACACCGGCATCGGCGTGCCGAAGGACAAGCTCGAGACCATCTTTGAAAGCTTCACCCAAGCCCATGCGTCCACCGCGCGCAAGTATGGGGGAACCGGGTTGGGTCTTTCTATCTCCAGGCATCTGGCCAAACTCATGGGTGGCAGAATCTGGGCCGAGAGCGTCGAGGGCCAAGGCAGCACGTTCCATTGCGTGGTCCGGCTCTGCGCACCACCGCAGCCGTCGAGACCCAAACCGCCGGTCGCCCACGATCTGGCTGGTCTCCGGACGTTGGTGGTCGACGACCATCCGACCAACCTGCTGATCCTGCGCGAAACGTTGACGGCATGGGGCGCCGTCGTGACGGAAGCCGGGAGCGGGAAGCAGGCGTTGGCCGAACTCCAGCGGGCCTCCGACGCCGGCGATCCTTACCAACTCCTGCTGCTGGACTGCCGCATGCCCGATCTGGACGGATTCGAAATCGCCGAACGCGTTCGAGCGTTGCCGAACCTCAAGGGCTTGACGACCATCATGCTGGCCTCGGACCGTTGGGCCGACGATATCGCGCGCACGTACGAACTGGGGCTCTGCGGATATCTGGTGAAACCGATCCGGCGGTCGGACCTGCTGCAAACCATCAGCATCGCGCTCGGCCGAACGAAAGGCCTGCCGCCCTCGCCTCCTGACCCGCCTCCCGCCGCACCTGCGCCCTCCGCCGACTCGCTGCGCATCCTGCTCGTCGAGGACTCGCCCGACAACCAGCTTCTGATCCAATCCTATTTGAAGTCCACTCCGCACCAGTTGGATGTGGCGGAGAACGGGCAGATCGGCGTCGATCGGTTCAAGGCGGATCGCTACGACCTGGTGTTGATGGATATGCAGATGCCCGTGATGGACGGCTATGCCGCCACGCGCGCGATGCGGCAATGGGAACGGGATCAGCGCCTCCCCGAGACGCCGATCGTGGCGCTCACGGCGCTGGCGCTCAAGGAGGAAGCGGCGAAGATTTTCGAGGCGGGCTGCACCGCTCATATGACCAAACCGATCAAGAAGTCGACACTGCTCGACATGTTGGCCACACACAAAGGACGCGACGTGACATGATCCGGCACAACTCGACTACGAAAGGGAAAATCGTGGTCCGCTTGGACCCCGACCTGGAACCCCTCGTGCCCCGGTTTCTTGAGAACAGACGCAAAGACTTCACCGCCATTCAAGCTGCTCTTCAACGGGAGGATTTCGACGAGATCCGTCTCTTAGGGCACCGGATGAGAGGGGACGGCGGAGGCTACGGCTTCCTCACGATCAGCGAGATCGGCTCGGCGCTGGAACACGCCTCGGCGCAACGCGACGCAGGGGAAATCCGCCGGCACGCAGGCGCTCTGCTGGAGTTTCTCGAGCGCGTCGAGGTGGTGTACCGAAGGTAAGAGGCGGCTGGAACCGAGATCGGGTTGAGAAGATTATTGTGGAGACCTGACCGCTCTTTATCTTTATGGTGCGCCGACCACCCACTTCAACGAAGCGGTGAAACAGACCCGCCCCGCTTTCCCAACGACTTCGCGCTTTAACTTACGCGTGAAGAACTGACAACGTTGATATCGCAAACTGCGATATCAAGTTCGAGCCATGGAGACATTCGGAAATTGACCCGGGGCCTTTACGGAACACGAGCGGTCATGGCCGCCAACAGTCCCTGCCGCGAATAGGCCATCCAACCGAACCCTCCGCTAGAACCACAGCCGCCGCGTACAGCAGATTGGATTCCAGCGCCGTGCCATCTAAGAAAGTCATTCTGAAAAGACTCCCGGTACCTTTTCTTTCCCCCCGCCGAACGAAGGAGGTCCGTTCCTTCACGCGCCGCGCGCGCGACGCGCCGCCCGGCGATGCCCCCGCAGGGCAGAGCCAGTCGGCTGAGGACGCCCTATCGGTGTTCAGCCCGGATCCGGGCCGCCCGCGCTTCGAGCTCGCGGGCCTCAAGCGGGCGGCCAGTTGCGCGGTAGAGCTTCGCCAGGTTGTTGAGACTCGCAGCCACGACGGGGTGGTACGGGCCCAGTGCATGTTCGAAGATCGCCAGGGCGCGCTTGTAGAGCGGCTCGGCCTGGGCATACTGGCCCTGAGCGCGGTAGAGCCCCGCCAAGTTGTTGAGGCTCAGCGCCGTGACGGGGTGGTCGGGGCCCACGTTCTGCTCGGCAAGCGCGAGCGCCTTCTTCGCCAGCACCATGGCCCGCTGGTACTGCCCGCGCCGATACAGCTCCAGCACCTCCTGGGTGAGGGTTTCCCACTCGATTCCGGCCCCGGCGAGGACGGACTCCTGAAGCGGGACACCCTGTCCGCTCAGCAGGACCCGCCTCGGTCCCATGGAACGGTCTCGGTCGCCGAGACGCCAGTAAACCATCACGGGATCCAGATGCGGGATCTCCTCCCGCACCATCACCGGCTCGGACGGCGTCCCCTGAGCCGGATCGGTCACACCTGGTGGAAACTTCAGCATACGGGGAAACCTGATCGTGGGAGGGAACACAATGCGCTCGGGGAAGATGACCACTGCGGGACTGTTGATGATGGACGGAGCCTCCATCATGCCGGGCCCGACGATGGTCGGAGGGGAGCGGATGTCGGTCGCCCCAGCCAGGGCTGTC